>NZ_JBQLZP010000646.1:0-2535 GCF_052168335.1 Roseicyclus sp.
CGCAGCTTGTGGGTGATCAGGATGATCGTCTTCCCCTCCTCCTTCAGCCGCTCGAGGATGCGGAAGAGCTGGTCCGCCTCGGCGGGGGTCAGCACGCCCGTGGGCTCGTCGAGGATCAGGATGTCGGCGTGGCGGTAGAGCTGCTTGAGGATCTCGACCCGCTGCTGGTGGCCGACCGAGAGATCCTCGATGATGGCGTCGGGGTCGACCTTGAGGCCGTATTCCTCGGACAGTTCCGTCAGGAGCTTGCGCGCCTTGGCGATCGAGGGCCGCAGGAGCGCGCCGTCCTCGGCTCCGAGGATCACGTTCTCGACCACGGTGAAGTTCTCGACCAGCTTGAAGTGCTGGTGGACCATGCCGATGCCGGCGCGGATCGCGGCCTGGCTGTCGGGGATGGGGGTCGGCTTGCCGTTGATGAAGATCTCGCCCCGGTCGGCCTTGTAGAAGCCGTAGAGGATCGACATCAGCGTCGACTTGCCCGCGCCGTTCTCGCCCACGATGCCGTGGATGGTGCCGCGCGCCACGGACATGGAGATGTCCTTGTTGGCCTGCACGGGGCCGAAGGCCTTCGAGATGCCCTTGAGCTCGATGGCGGGTGCCGCGGTCGTCATGCGAGATACCCCCGGGGTCGTCGGTCCGTCTTGCGGAACGGGCCGCGGCAGCACTGCCACCGCGGCCCGTGTCCGGTTCGTTCAGCGCAGGATCACTGCATCTGCACGGGGCAGGAGCCGTCGTCCGTGTAGTTGTGGACCATGATCTCGCCCGCGATGATCTGCGCGCGGGCGGCTTCCACCGCGGCGCGCATCTCCTCGCTGATCAGCGCCTCGTTGTTCTCGTCGATGGCATAGCCGACGCCCTCCTCGGCCAGGCCGAAGACGTGGATGCCGGTCTCGACCTCGGGGCCGGTGGTGAAGGCGTCGTAGACGGCCACGTCCACGCGCTTGAGCATCGAGGTCAGGACCGAGCCCGGGTGCAGGTAGTTCTGGTTGCTGTCCACGCCGATCGAGTAGATCCCCTCGTCCGCCGCGACCTGCAGAACGCCGAGGCCCGTGCCGCCAGCGGCGGCATAGACCACGTCCGCGCCCTGGGCGATCTGGCCGCGGGTCAGCTCGCCGCCACGCACCGGGTCGTTCCAGGCGGCGGGCGTCGTGCCGGTCATGTTGGCGATGACCGTCGCGTCGGGATTCACGGCGACCACGCCCTGCGCATAACCGCAGGCGAAGCGCGAGATGAGCGGGATGTCCATGCCGCCCACGAAGCCGACGGTGCCGGACTCGGACGCCATCGCCGCCAGCATGCCGACGAGGTAGGAGCCTTCATGCTCGGAGAAGATGACCGAGCGGACGTTCGGCGCGTCGACCACGCCGTCGATGATCACGAAGGTGGTGTCCGGATAGTCGGGCGCGACCTCGGACAGCGCGGTGGCCTGGCTGAAGCCCGCCATCACGATCGGGTTGGCACCGGCCTCGGCGAGGCGGCGCATCGCCTGCTCGCGCTGCGCGTCGGAGGCCAGTTCGATCTCCATGTAGCTGCCGCCGGTCTCGTCCGCCCAGCGCTCGGCGCCGTTGAAGGCGGCCTCGTTGAAGGAGCGGTCGAACTTGCCGCCGAGGTCGAAGATGATGGCCGGTTCGGCAAGCGCGCCGGTGGCGGTGATCGCCAGCATTGCGGCGGCGCCGTAGAGTTTCTTCATCAGGTTCATGCGATTCTCCCGGTTGGTGACGGGCCGCGCCGTTTGCAGGCCGCGTGCCTTCTCGCTCAAAGATCTTTGACGATCCCCGGCCCGAATAAGGACAAGTCTGGCGGACACGGTCAACCGGTTTCTGGTGGCGGCAAGGCGCCTCGCGCCTGCCCTTGCGTCAGACGGAGGGGCCGCTGCCCGAAAGCTGTGCAGCGAGGATAAGCGCGTCCGCGCGCGCGCCGCCGGGCCGGGCGTAATAGCCCCTGCGGCGGCCGGTCTCGACGAAGCCCGCGTGTCCGTAGAGCGCCCGCGCGGGCGCGTTGTCGTCGGCCACCTCGAGGAACAGGGTCGTGCAGCCTGCGCGCGCCGCCGCCTCCATGGCCTCGGTCAGCAGGGCGCGGCCGAGGCCTGCGCCCTGCACATCCGGGTTGACGGCGATGGTCAGAAGCTCGGCCTCGGGCGGAACAGCCTGGAGAAGCGCGAAGGCATCCGGCCGGCGCGTCACCGCGAGCGTACCCGGGCGGGCGAGGAGGGCCCCGATCGTCGCCGCGTCCCAGGTCTCGCCGCCCGCGAAGGCGGCGGCGTGGATCTCGGCCATGCGCGCGGGCGTCACGTCAGGATCGCCGGGGCGGCGCTCCGCGAGGGGGCCGCGTCCGCCGGGCGCAGATAGAGCGGCGCCGGGCGCGGCAGGCCGGGCGCGCGCCAGCGCGTCGCGGCGACGCGCGCGATGGCCTCGGCGATGGGCATGGCCTGCGGCAGGACCGGCAGGGAGGTCAGCGCCGCGCCGGACCCCGTCACGGCCGGCGCCGACAGGACGTGGGGCAGGTCGCCCGGCGTGAGGATCAGCGCCTCGCCCG
>NZ_JBQLZP010000647.1:0-2403 GCF_052168335.1 Roseicyclus sp.
CGTCCATTTCCGGTCCGCCCCCCCCGGCAGCACGAAGTCGAGCTCCGCCTCGGACGCGTTCATCGCCATGAGGAGGAAGGTCGTCGCCTCGTGCATCAGGAGGCCGACGGCCCGGCTCTCGCCATTGTCCCAGTCGGCGGGCTCCATCTCGGCGCCGTCGGGGCGGAGCCACTTGGCGAAGCGGTTGCGCCGCGCGTCGGGACCGGCGTGAAGGAAGCGCTCGGCGAGGAAGAGCCCGTGGCCCGCCCGCACCCGGATCAGCCGCCGCACGAAGTCCTCGAAGCCGCGCTCGGCCTCCTCGGGCGCCCAGTCCTGCCAGTTCATCGGCCCCGGCTGGCAATAGGCGTTGTTGTTGCCGCCCTGCGACCGCCCGCGCTCGTCGCCCATCAGGATCATCGGCGTGCCCTGCCCGAGGAGCAGCGTCGCCATCAGGTTGCGCCGCTGCCGCATCCGGAGCGCATTGATCTCCGGGTCGTCGGTCGGCCCCTCGGCGCCGCAGTTCCAGCTCAGGTTGTGCGAATGGCCGTCGGCGTTGCCTTCGCGGTTCGCCTCGTTGTGCTTGTCGTTGTAGGAGACGAGGTCCTTCAGCGTGAAGCCGTCATGCGCGGTGACGAAGTTGACGCTGGCCCAGGGCCTGCGCCCGTCATGGGCGAATGTCGCGTGCGAGCCGAGAAGGCCGCCCGCGACGTGCTTGAGCGTGCCGGCGTCGCCCTTCCAGTAGGCGCGCAGGTTGTCGCGGTACTGGTCGTTCCACTCCGCCCAGCCGGGCGGGAAGTTCCCGAGCTGGTAGCCGTTCGGCCCGGTGTCCCAGGGCTCGGCGATCAGCTTGACGCCCGCGAGCACCGGGTCCTGGCGCACCGCCTCGAGGAAGGTCGCGTGCTCGGAATAGTCGGCGCCGTCGCGCCCGAGCGTGGTGGCGAGATCGAAGCGGAAGCCGTCGACATGGCATTCCTCGACCCAGTAGCGCAGGGAATCCATCACCATCTGGAGCACGCGGGAATTGCGCATGTTGAGCGAGTTCCCGCAGCCCGTGGTGTCGTAGTAGTAGCGCTTGTCCTCGGCGAGGCGGTAGTAGCTGGCGTTGTCGATGCCCCGGAAGGACAGCGTCGGCCCCAGCTCGTTGCCCTCGGCGGTGTGGTTGTAGACCACGTCGAGGATCACCTCGATCCCGGCCTCGTGAAGGCGGCGCACCATCAGCTTGAACTCGTGCAGTCCCCCGTCATGCGTGAGGTAGCGCGGCGCGGGCGCGAAGAAGCCGATCGTCGAATAGCCCCACCAGTTGACGAGGCCGCGGTCGGTCAGGTGCCCCTCGTCGTAGAAGGCCTGCACCGGCAGAAGCTCGATCGCGGTGACGCCGAGCTTCACGAGGTGGTCGATCACGCGCGGGTCGGCGAGGCCCTCGAAGGTGCCGCGCAGGGGCTCCTCGATGAAGTCGCAGCCCATCGTCATGCCGCCCACATGCGCCTCGTAGATCAGCGTCCGGCCCCAGGGCACGTTCGGCCGCACGTCGTCGCCCCAGGTATGGGCGGGGTCCACGACGACGCATTTCGGCATCACGAAGGAAGAGTCGCGCCGGTCGAAGCTGCGGTCGCCGTCGGAATGGCCGAGCTTGTAGCCGAAGAGCGCGTCGTGCCAGCGCATGTTGCCGACATGCTGGAGCGCGTAGGGGTCGAGCAGCAGCTTGTGGGGGTTGAAGCGGTGCCCCGCCTCGGGCGCGTGGGGCCCGTGGACACGGTAGCCGTAGAGCTGGCCGGGGCGCACGTCCGGCAGGTATCCGTGCCAGACCTGGTGCGTGAATTCCGGCAGCTCGATCCGTTCGAGCTCGCGCTTGCCGCGGTTGTCGAAGAGGCAGAGCTCGACCTTCTCGGCATTGGCGGAGAAGAGGGCGAAGTTGGTGCCCGACCCATCCCATGTCGCGCCGAGGGGCACGTCCGAGCCCGCGAGGACACGGCGGGAGAGCGTGGCGGGGGCTGTCGTGTCCATGCCGCTCAACCCGGCACGAGGAAGATCGTGGCGAGCGGCGGCAGCGTCAGCGACAGCGAATGCGGCTGACCGTGCATCCCCTCGTCCGAGGCGTGGAGCGCGCCGTTCCCCGCGCCCGAGCCGCCGTAGTCGGCGGCGTCGGTGTTCAGCCGCTCCTGCCAGCCGCCGCCCCACGGCACGCCGATCCGGTAGCCCTCGCGCAGGACGGGCGCCATGTTCGAGACGACGACGACCGGCCGCTCGTCCTCGTCGCCGTGGCGGATGAAGGCGAAGACGTTGTTGTCGGTGTCGCCCCCCTCGATCCACTGGAAGCCCTCGGGCTCGCAGTCGCGGGCATGGAGCCCCGGCTCGGCCCGGTAGAACGCGTTGAGGTCGCGCACGAGCCGCCGCGCGCCCTCGTGCATCGGGTCGTCAAGGAGG
>NZ_JBQLZP010000648.1:0-1534 GCF_052168335.1 Roseicyclus sp.
CGCGCGCGGTGTCGCCGTCGCGCGTGAAGATCGCGGTGCCGTTGCCGTATTCGTGGTCCATGGCGAGGCCGAGCGCCTCCTCGTAGGACTTCGCGCGGACGGTCGAGAGGACGGGGCCGAAGATCTCGGTCCGGTAGATGTCCATGTCCTTCGTCACCCGGTCGAAAAGGTGCGGGCCGACGAAGAAGCCGTTCTCGTAGCCCTGGAGCGAGAAGTTCCGCCCGTCGACGACGAGCTCCGCCCCCTGGTCGATGCCGGACTGCACGAGGCGCAGGATGTTGTCGCGCGCCTGCGGCGTGACGACGGGGCCGTAATCCACGTCCTCGCCCGCCGTGTAGGGGCCGACCTTCAGCGCCTCGATCTTCGGCACGAGCTTCTCGATCAGGCGGTCGGCGGTCTCCTCGCCCACGGGGACGGCGACCGAGATGGCCATGCAGCGCTCCCCCGCCGCGCCGTAGCCCGCGCCCACCAGCGCGTCGGCGGCCTGGTCGAGATCGGCGTCCGGCATGATGATCATGTGGTTCTTGGCGCCGCCGAAGCACTGCACGCGCTTGCCGTTGGCGCAGCCGCGCTCGTAGATGTACTGCGCGATGGGGGTCGAGCCGACGAAGCCCACGCCCGCGATGGTCGGGTTGTCGAGGATGGCGTCGACCGCCTCCTTGTCGCCGTTGACGACCTGGAGGACGCCGTCGGGCAGCCCCGCCTCCTTCATCAGCTCGGCCAGCATCAGCGGCACCGATGGGTCGCGCTCGGAGGGCTTGAGGATGAAGGCGTTCCCGCAGGCCAGCGCGGGGGCCATCTTCCACATCGGGATCATGGCCGGGAAGTTGAAGGGCGTGATGCCGGCGGCCACGCCGATCGGCTGGCGCATGGAATACATGTCGATGCCGGGGCCCGCGCTGTCGGTGAACTCGCCCTTCAGGAGGTGCGGCGCGCCGATGCAGAACTCGACCACCTCGAGGCCGCGCTGCACGTCCCCGCGCGCGTCGGGCAGGGTCTTGCCGTGCTCGCGGCTGAGCGCCTCGGCCAGCTTGTCCATGTCGCGGTTGAGGAGGCGGACGAACTCCATCATCACCCGCGCGCGGCGCTGCGGGTTGGTGGCGGCCCAGGCCGGCTGCGCGGCGGCGGCGGCGGCGACGGCGGCGTCGAGCTCGGCCTTCGAGGCCAGCGCGACCTTCGCCTGAACCTCGCCCGTGGCCGGGTTCCACACGTCGGCCATGCGCCCCGACGTGCCCGCCACGCGCTTGCCGTTGATCCAGTGACCGATCTCTTCCATCGTCCTCTCCCTCGGGATGATCCTTCGCCCATCACCTTACCCTTGCGGGCAGGCCGCAAAAAGCGGCAGGTTGCCAAAGCCGTTTTGCGAAAATGCAAGGATGGGGCGATGAACTGGGACGACATGCGGGTATTTCTCGCCGTGGCGCGGGAGGAGGGGCTGTCGGGCGCCGCGCGGCGCCTGCGCGTCGACCCCGCGACCGTGGGCCGCCGCGTCGCCCGGCTGGAGGAGACGCTCGGCGCCGTCCTCTTCGCCAAG
>NZ_JBQLZP010000649.1:0-2220 GCF_052168335.1 Roseicyclus sp.
AGGTTCGCGCCGGTGCCGGCTGCTGGTCAGGAGCGGCGCTCGATGGCGGGGCCTCGGCCGCTGCCTCCGGCTCGGACGGATCGCCGCCCCGGATGATCTGCCCCGCGCGGCGGGCCAGGATCGCGAGCGACCGGCTGATCTTGCGCGGCGGCGCGGCGGGCACGAAGGCGGCGGGCGCGTGCCCGAACTGCGCCTCGCCCGAGGCGACCATGCGCTCCTCGAAGTGCATCTCGCCCGCGACGGCGTCCTCCTGCCCGGCGGCGACGCGGCGCGGACGGACGGGGCCCTCGGAGACGGCGGCGTCCTCGCGGTCGATGCGCTGCTCGGACACGAGCACCAGCGGCGCGGGTCGCGTGTCGCGGCGGCGGCTGACGTCCACGCGCACGCGCGTCGGGCGCATCACGCGCGCGAGATCGGCGCGGTACTCGGCCGTGGCGTCGACCGGGTCGTCGCCCTCGCGCACGCCGGCCTCCACGAGGCGGCGCTCCGCGACGCGGGCGGCGACGGCGGCCTTCAGGTGCTGGATGTTCGCCCGGCGGCGGCTCGTCTCGACATTGGCGAGGCGGCTGTCGGTGGCGTCGAACAGGCGATCCATGTCGCCCGAATGCGACGGCCCCGTCGCCGAGCCGAGCTTCGCGGCCTTGGCGCGGCCCTCGTCCTCGGCGTCGGGCGCATCGCCGTCCTCGCGGGCGTCCTCGTCCTCGGAGGCGTCATCCGTGGCGGCGGTCTCGACATCCGCCTCGGGCCGGTCGTCCCCGCGCGCGAGCGCGGCGAGTTCCGCCTGGAGGGCGTCGTCGTCCGCGTCGTCGGGCTCTTGTTCCGCCTCGGCGCGGTCCGCGGCTTCGGACGGTTCCGCCTCGTCGTCGTCCCGCGCGGCGGCGACATCCTGCTCGATGGCCTCGAGATCGGCCTGGAGCGCCTCCTCCTCGTCGTCGGGGAGGCGCGCGTCGAGCGTGTCGGCGCCCGGATATTCGTCGGCGGCAGCCTCCTCCGCTTCCGTGACCGTATCGTCCTCGTCGGTCTCGGCCGCGCCGTAGGACCCGAGATCCTCCTCGTCGCGCTCCGCGATCAGGCCGGCGAAGTCCGCCTCGCCGAGATCGGCCTCGGCGCGGGCGGCCTCGCGGATGCGGGCGAGACGGGCGGCGACGGAATCGTCCTCGCTGCCGTCGATCGTGTCGTTGAGCGCTTCGGGCGGCTCCTCGCTCCAGGACGGATCGGCCGAGGCGAAGAACGCCTCGATGCTGTCCTCGCCGGGGCCCGGGGCCTCCTCGGCGAAGTCGTCCCCGACCCCGTCGCGGTTGGCGGCGGCCATCGCGGCGGCCATCAGGACCAGCGTGTCGGTCCCTTCCGAGCCGGCCTCGTCCTCGTCGTCCTCGTCTTCGAGCGAAGCGGCCTCGGCAGCTTCCCCGACCTTGTCTGCGTCGTCCGCGTCCTCGTCGGCGGCGGCGTCCTCGAGACTCTCCTCCTCGGCGGCTTCCGCGACGGTCCCTTCGTCGTCGGCGGCCTCGAAGGCATCCTCTTCGCCGGCCACCTCTTCCGAAGCGTCCCAGGCGAACGCCGGGGCCTCCGCGGCCGCCTCTTCGGGCGCGGCGTCCTCGGCGGCCTCTTCCTCCGATGCGGCCTCGTCCTCGGCCGCGTAGATGTCGGCGGCGGGCTCCTCGTCCGCGAAGGCGGCGTCGCCGCCCGCGATCGTGTCGCTCAGGAGGGCGGCCAGCGCCTCGTCCTCGGCGGCGTCGCCGGCGTCGATCAGGTCCTCGTCGGCAGCAGCGAGATCCTCGTCGTCCCCGTCCGCAAGCTCGTCCACCTGCGCCGGCGCGGCGTCGAAGCCGGTCGCGGCAGGGGTGTCCTCCTCGGCGACGACCGGAGCGCGCTTGTCCGCGAAGGCCACCACGCGGCCCTTGTCGGCCTCGTCGTCGCCTGCCCCGGCTTCCGCCGCGGGAGCGTCCTGCGCATCGGCCTCCGCCTCCGCAGCTTCGTGCGTGTCGTGAAGGGCCTCTTCCGCCTGCTCTTCCGCGAAGGCCTTCGGCGCGTCCGCTTCCGAGGTCGCCCCGGCGGCCGGGGCTGTGGCGGGGTCAAAAGGGCCGCGGGCGACCCTCGCACCCTTGGCCGGTTCACCGGCGGGCTCCGCGTCGCGCGGGCGCAGCAGCAGACCGTGCTCCATGATGCGCGCCTCCACGCGCCGCTGTATGGCGGCCTCGGTGATGCGGTGCAGCATGTCGG
>NZ_JBQLZP010000650.1:0-2915 GCF_052168335.1 Roseicyclus sp.
GCCCCGCCCCGAGCGCCACCGCCGCGAGGATCAGGTGCGCCGCGCGCCAGGTCTCGTAGCTGAGCGGCAGGCGGTTGCGCAGCGCCGAGCCGACGACCAGCAGGAGAAGCGCCGCAAGCGCGACGACCCCGCTGCGGTAATGCGGCAGGACGTGGTAGGCCCAGAGCCGCTCGACCCCGAGGGCCGGGTCGGCGAGGAAGGTCGGCGCCACGTAGGCGAGGGGATGCAGCAGGATCGCGAGCAGCACCCACCACGCGGCGGTCTTGTGGAAGGCCATGACGCGGTCGATGCCGAGGCGCCCCGACACGGTCTCGAACCGCCCCGAGGTCACGAATTGCACCGCCATCGCCGCAAGCCCGACGAGGCCGAGGCCGGCCGCCGCCAGCTCCCATCCGACGGTGGGGACGACATCCCGCCTGGCCGCGAGCACCAGCGGCGCGAGGCAGACGACCGGGTAGAGAAGCGCGACGACGCCCGCGGGCAGCCGCAGCGATGGTCCGGTGTCGCGTGGTGGCGTCCCGTTCTCGTTCATGCGGCCCTCCCTTTCACTCCAGATGATTGCCATAAAGAATAGTAGGCACGTCCTTGATCTGGATTAAGGTCTCGCACGGCGGTCGTGGAACACTCGCCCGCATCCGGTTTGAGGGAGACCGCCATGACGACAGCCCGGTTCCTTGCCTGCCTCGCGGCCTCCGTCTTGGTGGCCGCCACCCCGCTCGCCGCCGAGGAGTTCAGCCTGAGCGAGGTCACGGAAGCCTGGCTGATGGGGCCGCACGGCGACTACCGCTCGCCCTCCTTCACCCACTGGAACGAGGACGGCGAGGTTCCGCCCGCTTGCGCCGCCTGCCATTCCGAGACGGGGATGCTCGACTGGCTCGGCGCGGACGGAAGCGCGCCCCTGACGGTGGAACATCCCGGCACGATCAACACGGTGATCGGCTGCGCCTCCTGCCACGTGTCGGAGG
The DNA here is from genome assembly GCF_052168335.1 of Roseicyclus sp. Classification (GTDB taxonomy): domain Bacteria; phylum Pseudomonadota; class Alphaproteobacteria; order Rhodobacterales; family Rhodobacteraceae; genus Roseibacterium. The sequence continues at coordinate 966 of NZ_JBQLZP010000650.1, forward strand.
CCGAGGCGCTCGACGCGGTGCCGTTCCCCTCGGGCGTGACGCTGACGGGGCTCGGCACCTCGGCGACCTGCACCATGTGCCACCAGGGCCGCGCCTCGACGGACAGGGTTCTCTCGGCGACGGAAGGCATGGACCTCGACACGGTGGTGCCCGATCTCGGCTTCATCAACGTGCATTACGGCGTCGCGGCCGCCGTCATGCACGGCGCCGAGGTGCGGGGCGGCTTCCAGTATCCGGGCCTCGCCTATGCCGGGCGCTTCACCCATGTCCCGAGCGCGAACACCTGCGTCGCCTGCCACGAGCCGCACACGACCGAGGTGGAGACCGAGGGCTGCATCGCCTGCCACCAGGGCGTGAACGACATCACCGCGATCCGCACCCGCCATGCCGACTTCGACGGCGACGGCGTCACCAGCGGCGGCATCCGGGACGAGATCGCGGGTCTGCACGCGATCCTCGGCGAGGCGATCCAGGCCTATGCGCGCGAGGTCGTGGACGCGCCCATCGGCTATGCGCCGGGCGGGTTCCCCTACTTCTTCAACGACACCGACGGGGACGGCACCATCAGCCCGGAGGAGGCGGCCTTCCCGAACCGCTACGCGAGCTGGACGCCGCGCCTGTTGATGGCGGCCTACAACTACCAGGTCGTGGCGAAGGACGGCGGGGCCTGGGTACACAACCCGAGCTACGCGCTCCAGCTTCTGCACGACAGCATCGTCAGCCTGGGCGAGCGGGTCGATGTGGGGCAGGGCCTGACGCGACCCTGAGCCCGGCGCCTGTGGCCCCTCCGCGCGCCGTGGCCTAAGTGGGAGGCGGACGGACGCGGGCGGGGCAGGGCGATGAGCTACGGGATCTACATCGGGCGGGACCTCGCGGTCGACGGCCACGCCTGGCTCGCGGGCTATGGCGACGAGCCCTCGTCCCACTGGCTCGAGATCGTCGAGCGGGCGGAGCATCCGCCCGGAGCCACCGTCACCGTGGGCGTCGGCCCCGAGGCCGCCTTGCCCGGCCTGCGCAGCGAGATCCCGGAGGCGCCCGAGACCGCGCGCCACATGCGCGTCAGCTACAGCCACTATCTCGGCGTGCCCGCGCCGATCACCAATGGCGGGCTGAACGAGCACGGGCTCGCGGTGCGGGACATCTGGTCGCCCTCGCGGCCCGACCTCGTCGCGATGACGCCGCCCGACCAGCGGGGGCCCAACTACTCCGACCTCGCCCGCATCCTGCTCGGGCGCGCGCGGACCGCGCGGGAGGGGGTGGACCTGATGGCCGCGCTGATCGCCGAGCACGGCTATTCCGACTATGGCGGCAATTCCCACATCCTCGCCGACCCCGACGAGGCCTGGGTCGTCATCCAGTTCTCCGGCGGCAAGGGCCTCTGGGTGGCGGAGCGGCTCGGGGCCTCCGACATCCGCGCCTCGCGTCCGGGCTGGATCGGCACCGTCCCGCCCGAGCCGGACGACAGATTCCTCTACCCCGCGCACTTCATCCCGACCGCCACCGCGCTCGGCTGGCACGATCCCGCCTCCGGCCCCTTCGACGCGAACCGCGTCTACGGCGACGGCAAGGGTCCCTGGTCCGGTGCGGCCTGGGTCGAGGCGGAGATGCGGGCGCGCGCCGCGCGGCCCGGCCGCATCACGCTGGCGGACGTGATCTGGGCGATCTCGACCGAGGTGCTGACGGGCGACACGGCGGGCTACGGGCAGGTCGTGCCCCTCGTCCATCCGCGCCACGCCGAGCTGCGCATGATGTGGCACGCCCCCGTCGGCCCGGTGGCGGCGCCGCTCCTGCCCGTGTTCATGGGCCAGACGGAGATCCCCGCCGCCTATGCGCAGCACCGCTACCTGACCGAGGGCGAGGCCGCGCGCGTCCTCGATCCCCGCAAGGCGGCGCAGGACCCCGGAACGTCGTCGGTCGTGCCGCAGGGGGTGGAGGTCACGCCCTCGGCTT
>NZ_JBQLZP010000651.1:0-1800 GCF_052168335.1 Roseicyclus sp.
GGACCCTCGTGCTTCGGGCGGATTTCATCTTCGGTCCCGCGCCACAGGGGGAACTGGTGGAGGTGGCGGCGGCCTTCGGGACCGACCCGACCGCGCCCCTGACGCCGCCCTGCAACGTGACGCTCCTGCGCAGCGAGGGGCGCGTCGTCCTCTTCGACTGCGGCGCGGGGCCGGCCTTCCAGGACAGCGCGGGGCGGCTGCTCGACGCGCTCGAGGCCGAGGGGCTGTCGCCCGATGACGTCACCGACGTCGTCTTCACCCATGGCCATCCCGACCATCTCTGGGGCGTGCTGGACGATTTCGACGAACCGCTCTTCCTCAACGCCACGCACCGGATGGGCCTGATCGAGCGCGACTACTGGCTCGACCCGGCGACCGTCGACTCCATCGGTGAGGCGCGGGCGAGCTTCGCGGCGGGCGCGATCCGCAGGCTCGAGACAATCGCGGACCGGCTGGAGACCTTCGGCGACGGGGAGGAGGTCCTGCCCGGCGTCGCCGCCGTGCTGACGCCCGGACACACGCCCGGCCACATGTCCTTCGAGGTGTCGCGGGGCGGAGCGGGTGCCATGATCATCGGCGATGCCGTCGGCAACGACCACGTCGCGATGGCACGGCCCGCCTGGCACACCGGCGCCGACCAGGATCCCGAGACGGGGGCTGCGACGCGCCTGAGACTGCTCGAGCGGCTGGCCTCGGAGGGAATGGCGGCCGTCGGCTTCCACATGGGCGGCGGCGGGATCGGGCGTGTCGAGGCGTCGGGCGAAGGCTACCGCTTCATGACGGAGCTCTGACGGCTCAGGCGGCGGCTGGCCGCGCCGCGCCGCGTCCCACGAGGAGCGACGCCAGAAGCCCGCCCGCCCAGATCGAGGCGCCCGCGACCCAGGCCGTAAGCGACATGACCGCGCCGCCCGAGACGGTGGCGCCGACCGCGCAGCCGCCCGCCAGCATCGCGCCGAAACCCATGAGGATGGCGCCGAGGATGTAGCGCTCCATCGGCGTGTCGGCACCGAAACGCTGGATCTTCCATTCGCCCGCGAGCAGGGCCGCGACGCCCGCCCCCGCGAAGACGCCCGGCACAAGGCCGATGCCGAAGGAGAGCGGCACGCTCCGCTGCGTGACGAGCGCCATGAGCGTGTCGGTGGCAGGGCCGGTGAAGGTGACGCTCGAGACCGGAACGATCTCGAAGGAGGCCTGCGAGATGGCGTAGGTGAGATACCAGCCGAGCGTGACGGCGAGGCCGACGCCGACGCCAGCGACGGCCGCCCCGGGCCGGACGCCCCGCAGGCGCGCCAGCGCCAGCGCCGCAGCCAGGCCGACGAGGGCCGCCAGAAGCACGGTCTGCCGCGAGACGCCGAGGACCTGTATGAGGTCCCGCGACGGCCCGGAGATGAGCCAGATACCCGAGATCGCCTCGCGCGCCGGGGCGAGGACGCCGCTCAAGGCCGATTGCGCCACCAGCGTCAGGAGGAGGCCGGTCACCAGCGCCCTGAGGTTCCCCGTGGCCGAGAGGACGAGAAGCCGGCTCGCGCAGCCGCGGGCCAGCACCATGCCGACGCCGAACATGAGGCCGCCAAGGATCGCGCCCGACATGCTGCCCGCACCCGAGAGCTGACGCGCATCCGCCACGTCGAGCCAGCCCAGAAGGATCGCGCCCTGCGTCGCGGCGAGCGCGGTGGCGAAGACGATGAGCCAGATGGCCATGCGCGGGCCGACCTGCCCGCCGGCGAGCTCCACCGTCGAAGCGCGGAGGCAGAACTGCGAGCGCTGCGCGGCGACGCCGAACAGGACGCCGGTGATGTC
>NZ_JBQLZP010000652.1:0-1028 GCF_052168335.1 Roseicyclus sp.
GGCGGGGACCGCCGGGGCGTTCGCGCTGGTGATCCTCGCCTCGTCGCTGCTGGCGCGCGGGCTCGCCGCACGGCGCGAGCAGCGCCCGGCCGCGGGCGTGCCGCGGCCGCTCACGCTCGGCGCGGTGCTGGTCGGGCTCGCGGGGTTCCTGGCCGCCTGGCTCGGCGCGGGCTACGGCGTGGCGATGGGCCTCGTGTTCGCCGCCTGCTCGGGCCTCGGCACCGCGCTGCTGTTCGGCCTCGACGAGGCCCCGCCGCGCCCGGCGCTCCCCGAGGGCGCCACCCCCATCACGGCCGATGAGCGCCGCGTGCTGGCCGAGGCGCGGAGCCGCGTGGCCGCGCTCGAGAAAGCCGCGCGGACGATCGCCTCGGCGGAGTTCCGCGACCGGCTCGGCCGGGTCGCCGGCTGGGCCGGCGCGGTGGTGGCCGAGATCGAGCGCGATCCGCGCGACCTGCGCCGCGCGCGCAAGTCGCTCACGGTCTATCTCGACGGTGCCGAGAAGGTGACCGCGAAGTATCTCGCCACGCACCCGCGCGCGGGCGACCAGCAGGGGGCGCTGGAGCAGACCTTCCGCACCCTGCTCGACGAGCTGGAGCGCGCCTTCTCCGAGCAGCACGCCAGGCTGCTCCAGAACGACACCATGGCCCTCGACGTGCAGATCGAGGTGCTGACGACGCGCTTGAAGCGCGAAGGCGTGATGTAGCAGGAGACGCGCATGACCGAGTCCCGCACCGAGGCCGAGCCCGCGCTCGCGCCCACCCCACCCGTCGCCGATGCTCTGGTGAGCTACGCCGAGGCGCCGCCCGACCGGCGCGCGCGCATCGAGGCCGCACTCGGCGAGCTCGACGTCAGCGACAGCAACTCCGTGATCACCTTCGGCGCCAGGGCCCAGGCGCAGGTGACGGAGATCGCTGACAGCATGCTCGAAGGCGTGCGCAACAAGGACACGGGGGCGGCGGGCGCGGTGCTGTCCGACATGGTCGCGACGCTGCGCGGCTTCGATGTCGAGGAGCTGAAGAAGGGCGGCG
>NZ_JBQLZP010000653.1:0-6383 GCF_052168335.1 Roseicyclus sp.
CACCGACATCCCGTCGGACGCCTTCGACGCCTGCGGCCAGCTCGGCATGGCGCAGCTGGCCGAGGCCGCCGCGAACGGCACGCTCTTCGGCTCGATGGCGCATGGCCACGCCAACCCGCCGTCGGTGCAGAACGCGATGTATGACGTGATCACCGCGCACTTCAACGGCGAGTACGACGCCGAGACCGCGGCGCAGGAACTCGTCACCGCCGTCGAGATCGCCCAGTAAGGGCATCGTCGGGCCGGCCCTCCGCGGGGCCGGCCCACCCGCCCGGGTGGAGGCCCGGCGCCGTTCACGCATCACGAGGGGGAGGGGCCCATGGCCATCAGCGACGCACCCGTGCGCCCGCGCGTGGAGACTCCGCGCGACGACCTTCGCACGCGCTTCCAGAACTGGCTTCCGAAGATCGTCCTCGCGCCGTCCTTCGCGATCATGGTGATCTTCGTCTACGGCTTCATCGCCTTCACGATCTACCTCAGCTTCACCGACAGCCGGATGCTGCCGTCCTTCGGCTGGGTCGGCTGGGACAACTACGACCGGCTCTTCCGCATCCGCGAGTGGAACGTCGCGATCACCAACCTCGCGATCTTCGCCTCGCTCTACATCGTGATCTCCACGATCATCGGCCTCCTGCTCGCGATCTTCCTCGACCAGAAGATCCGCGGCGAAGGCATCCTCAGGCCGATCTTCCTCTATCCCATGGCGCTCTCGTTCATCGTCACGGGCACGGCCTGGAAGTGGTTCCTCGACCCCGGCATCGGCATCGAGGCCACCATGCACCTCTGGGGCTTCGAGAACTTCCGTTTCGACTGGATCAAGGACCGGGAGATGGCGATCTACACCGTCGTCATCGCGGCGGTCTGGCAATCCTCGGGCTTCGTGATGGCGATGTTCCTCGCGGGGCTTCGCGGCATCGACAACGAGATCCTCAAGGCCGCGCAGATGGACGGCGCGTCGAACTGGCAGCTCTACCGGCGGATCATCCTGCCGCAGCTCCGCCCCGCGTTCCTGTCGGCCTTCGTGATCCTCGCCCACCTCGCGATCAAGAGCTACGACCTCGTCATCGCGTTGACCGGGGGCGGTCCCGGCAACGCCACCGCGCTGCCCGCGACCTTCATGTATTCCTACACCTTCACGCGCAACCAGATGGGGATCGGCGCCTCCTCGGCGGTGATCATGCTCATGACCATCGCGGCGATCATGATCCCGTATCTCTACGCCGAACTGAAGGAGAAGAAGTGATGGCGATCGCCTCGACCGACAACGCCGTCCGCTCCTCGAACGCGGCGCGCGTCTTCATCTACCTCTTCCTCCTGCTATTCGCGCTGTTCTACCTGCTGCCCTTCGGCATCATGCTGATCAACTCGCTGAAGCCGCTGGAGGAGATCACCGGCGGCGGCATGATCGCTCTGCCGCAGCAATGGACGATCGAGCCCTGGCTCTCCGCCTGGTCGACGGCGCAGATCGGTGTGCAGCCGACGGGCCTCCGGCCCTACTTCATGAACTCGATCATGATGGCGGTGCCTGCGGTCCTGCTGTCCACCATCGTGGGCGCGCTCAACGGATACGTGCTGACCAAGTGGCGCTTCCGCGGCGATACGCTGATCTTCGGGCTGCTGCTCTTCTCCTGCTTCATCCCGTTCCAGATCGTGCTGATCCCGATGGCGCGCATCCTCGGCATCCTCGAGATCGCCGGCTCGACGCCGGGCCTGATCCTGGTGCACTTCGTCTACGGGATCGGCTTCACCACGCTCTACTTCCGCAACTACTACGCGGCCTTCCCGACCGAACTGGTGCGCGCCGCCCAGATCGACGGGGCCGGGTTCTTCCAGATCTTCTGGCGGATCATGCTGCCCTCCTCGGGGCCGATCATCGCGGTCAGCTTCATCTGGCAGTTCACCAACATCTGGAACGACTTCCTCTTCGGCGCCTCCTTCGCGTCGGGCGACGCGGCGCCGATGACCGTGGCGCTCAACAACCTGGTCAACTCCTCCACGGGGGTGCGCGAGTACAACGTGCACTTCGCCGGCGCCATCATGGCCGCCGCGCCGACGCTCCTCGTCTACATCGTGGCGGGGCGCTACTTCGTCCGCGGCCTCATGGCGGGGAGCGTGAAGGGATGACCTCGAATTTTCGTACGAAAATTCGGATGTGCGATTCTTCGTACGAAGAATCGCGGCGTCCGACGACACAAAGGGCCTGAGCCATGGGTTTCCTCGACATCGACAACCTCACCAAGTCCTACGGCGCCGTCGAGGTGCTCCACCGCGTGGACATCGAGGTGGAGGAGGGCGAGTTCCTCGTGCTCGTCGGCCCCTCCGGCTGCGGGAAATCCACGCTTCTCAACATGATCGCCGGGCTCGAGGGGATCACGAGCGGCGAGATCAAGATCCGCGACCGCGTGGTGAACGGGGTCCACCCCTCCAAGCGCAACATCGCCATGGTGTTCCAGTCCTACGCGCTCTACCCCAACATGACGGTCGCGCAGAACATCACCTTCGGCCTCGAGATGCACGGCGTTCCGAAAGCCGAGCGCGAGGCGAAGATGAACGAGGTGGCCGAGCTCCTCCAGATCAGGCAGCTCCTCGGGCGCAAGCCCGGCCAGCTCTCGGGCGGTCAGCGGCAGCGCGTCGCGATGGGGCGCGCGCTGGTGCGCAATCCCGACGTCTTCCTCTTCGACGAGCCGCTCTCGAACCTCGACGCCAAGCTCCGCGTCGACATGCGGACCGAGATCAAGAAGCTGCACCAGAAGCTCGGGACGACCATCGTCTACGTGACCCATGACCAGATCGAGGCGATGACCCTCTCGACCCGGATCGCCGTCATGTACAACGGCTACGTGCAGCAGCTCGGCACGCCGAAGGAGATCTACGACAATCCCTCGAACCTCTTCGTGGCGACCTTCATGGGCTCGCCGGCGATGAACGTCCTTCCCGCGCGGCTGACCGAGCGGAACGGCGCGCTCCACGCCGTGCTGACCGACCACGCGGGCCATGACATCGGCCTCCGGATCGAGAACGCGCCCGCCGCCTACGCCGCCTACAAGGACCGCAACGTCGTTCTCGGCATCCGGCCCGAGGCGATCACCGATCCCGAGGGCGCCGACCGCAACGCCCGCAACGTGCAGGCCCTGCCGAACATGGTCAGCGTGACCGAGCCCGCGGGGTCCGACACCTTCGTCACCATGACGCTCTCGGGCAAGGACTGCATCGCGCGGATGCGGGCGGATGCCGATGTCCATCCGGGGCAGGTCTTCGACTTCGCCGTCAACATGGACAAGGCCATCCTCTTCGACCCCGAGACCGAAGCGCGCATCGGCTGATCGCGCGGCGCCCGTTTGACATGGGCGCCGGTTCTGGTATGAAAATTGGAACGATCCAATTCGAGGTGTAGACGTGGAGAGGGTGGATGTCCTGATCGTGGGGTCCGGCATGGGCGGCGCGACCGCCGCGGCCGCGCTCGCGCCGTCGGGGCGGCGGATCGTGATCCTCGAACGCGGAGAGCGCCTGGCCGACACGCCCGAGGCGCGCGATCCCGACGCCATCTTCGCCCGCGGACACTTCCGCCCGAAAGAGACCTGGCTGACGCCCGAGGGCGCGCGGTTCAACCCCGGCAACTACGCCTGCGTCGGCGGCAACACGAAGTTCTACGGGGCGGTCCTGATGCGCTACCGGGCCGAGGACTTCGCGCCCCGCCGCCATTTCGGCGGGTCCACGCCCGGCTGGCCGATGCCCTACGAAGACCTCGAGCCCTGGTACCAGCGCGCCGAGACGCTCTACCGCGTCTGCGGGGCCCTGGGCGACGATCCGACCGAGCCCTTCCACTCCGGCACCTACCCGCAGCCCCCGGTCCCGCACGAGCCCGAGATCGCGGACCTCAAGCTGCGGCTGGAACGGGCGGGGCTGCACCCCGCGCCGCTGCCCCTCGGCGTCGATCTCGACAGGTGGCTCGCCCGCGCGCCGACGCCCTGGGACGCGTTCCCCTGCACCACGGGCGCCAAGATGGACGCCGAGAGCGTCGGCCTGGCCGAGGCGCTCAGCCACCCGAACGTCGAGCTGCGCACAGGCGTGACGGTCGAGCGGCTGGAGACCGACGCGCACGGCCGCGTCACGGCCGCGATGACCAGCGCCGGACCCATCGCGGCGCGCGAGGTGGTTCTGGCCGCGGGCGCCGTCCACAGCGCTGCGATCCTCCTGCGCTCGGCGTCGGAGGCGCAACCCGCGGGCCTCGGCAACCGCTCGGGACAGGTGGGGCGGAACTTCATGAACCACAATGCCTCGGCCATGCTGGCCCTGTCCCTGCGGCGGAACCGGACGGTCTACCAGAAGACGCTCTACCTCAACGACTGGTACAATGGCGGCGGCCCGAACGGCGAGCCGCTCGGCAACGTGCAGCTTCTCGGCCGCGTCTCGGGGCCGATCCTCGCGGCGCAGTCGGGGCTTCCACGGGCGCTTGCGAAACTGATCTCCGACCGCGCCATCGACTTCTACGTGATGTCAGAGGACCTGCCGGACCCGGAATCGCGCGTCACCCTGAGGGGAGGGGAAATCGTGCTGAACTGGACGCGCTCGAACTGGGAGGCGCACGAACGCCTTCTCGCGGCGCTGAGGGCGGCGCTGAAGCGGGCGGGCTTCCCGGTCGTCCTGTCGAAACCCTTCGACCGCCGCACCCCGTCGCACCAGTGCGGCACGGCGCGGATGGGGAACGACCCGGGCGACAGCGTCGTCACCGTCTGGGGGCAGGCGCACGACGTGCCGAACCTCTGGCTCGCGGATGCGAGCGTGCTGCCGACCTCGGGCGCCGTGAACCCCTCGCTCACGGTCGCGGCCCACGCGCTTCGCGTGGCGCATGCGGTGGGCGAACGACTGCGACAGGAGGCGGCGGCATGACGGCGACGGCGCTGGTCACGGGTGGGCAGCAGGGCATCGGCCTCGGCATCGCGCGGGCGCTCCACGGCGCGGGCTGGCGCGTGGCTCTGATGTCCGAGCGGGAGGAGGGCGACGAGACCGTAGCTCGGGCGCTCTCGCTCCTGCCCGGTGCGATCCACGTCCGGCACGACGTGGCTGAGATCGAAGGTGCGCCCGCGGCGCTCGACGCGGTGGAGGCGGCGCTCGGCCCCGTCACCACGCTGGTCTCCAACGCGGGCGTGCCGGCGATGCTGCGCGGCGATCTTCTGGACATGACGGCCGAGAGCTTCGACCGCTGCATGGCGGTGAACCTCCGCGGCGCCTTCTTTCTTGTACAGGAAGTCGCGCGCCGGATGCTGCGCCTGCCGCCCACGCCCTACCGCTCGATCCAGGTCGTGACCTCGGTCAGCGCCGAGATCGTCTCGCCCGACCGCGCGGAATACTGCATATCCAAGGCCGGGGCCTCGATGATGACGAAGGCTCTCGCCGTCCGTCTCGCGCCCGAGGGGATCGGCGTCTTCGAGCTGCGTCCCGGCATCATCCGCACGCCGATGACCGCGCCCGTGGCCGACCGCTACGACGCCCGTATCGCGGGCGGCCTCGTGCCAGCCGCGCGCTGGGGCGAGCCCGCCGACATCGGGCGTATCGCCGTGCCGCTGGCGCGCGGGGAGTTCGACTTCGCGACCGGCGCCACGATCCCCGTGGATGGCGGCCTCTCCATCCACCGGCTCTAGAGGACCGACATGGCCGAAGGCTACGACTTCATCATCATCGGCGGCGGCAGCGCCGGAAGCGTGCTCGCCGCGCGGTTGAGCGAGGATCCGTCCGTCCGCGTCTGCCTGCTCGAGGCCGGGGGCCGCGACCGGAACCCGCTCTTCCACCTGCCCGCGGGCTTCGCCAAGATGACGAAGGGCGTGGCCTCCTGGGGCTGGAAGACGGTTCCGCAGCGGCACATGGGCGGCAAGGTCTTCACCTATACGCAGGCCAGGGTGATCGGCGGCGGCTCGGCCATCAACGCGCAGATCTACACCCGCGGCAACGCGCTCGACTACGACGAGTGGCGGCAGATGGGCTGCGAGGGCTGGTCCTACGAAGATCTGCTGCCGTATTTCCGCAAGGCCGAGGACAACGACACCTTCGACAACCGCTTCCACGGCAAGGGCGGCCCGCTCGGCGTGTCGCAGCCCGCCGCGCCGCTGCCGATCTGCGAGGCCTATTTCGAGGCCGCCGCCGCGCTCGGCATCCCGCGCAACATGGACGTGAACGGCGAGCGGCAGGACGGCGTTGCCTACTACCAGCTCACCCAGCGCAACGCGCGCCGCTCCTCCGCCGCGATGGCCTATCTCGCGCCGAACCGGGGGCGGGCGAACCTGACGGTGAAGACCGGCGCGCAGGTCCGCCGGATCGAGATACGGAACGGGCGCGCCACCGGCGTGACGCTGACGGACGGCACGCGGCTCGACGCCGAGGCGGAG
>NZ_JBQLZP010000654.1:0-13275 GCF_052168335.1 Roseicyclus sp.
CGCGCCAGATCCGCGCCTTCGAGGCCTTCCAGGGCACCGACGGCAGCTTCGACCGCGAGAGCTACGAGTTCGTCCTCGCGCAGGAAGGCCTCTCGCCCCGCGAGTTCGAGGAGGACGTGCGCGAGGACACCGCCCGCGCGCTTCTCCAGTCCGCGGTGGTGGGCGCGCTGCGGGCGCCCGAGATCTATGCCGAGCGGATCGTCGCCTTCACCAACGAGACGCGCGACCTGTCGATCCTGACGATCACCGAGGCCGACCTCGCCGAGCCCCTGCCCGAGCCGACGGCAGACGAGATCGCCTCATACTACGCGGAGAACGGCCAGCGCTTCGAACGGCCCGAGGCGCGGCGGATCACCTATGCCTGGATGACGCCCTCGGCGATCATGGACAGCGTCGAGATCGACGAGACGGCGCTCCGGAACCTCTACGAGGCGCGCGCGAACATCTACCGCCAGCCCGAGCGCGCGCTTCTCGAGCGCCTCGTCTTCGGGACGGAGGAGGCGGCCGTCGCCGCGCGCGAGGCCATAGCTGCCGGCGAGACCGACTTCGACGCGCTGATCGCGGAGCGCGAGCTGACGCTCGACGACGTCGACCTCGGCGAGGTGGCGCGCGACGACCTCGCGCCCGAGGCCGCCGAGGCGATCTTCACGGAGGCGGGCGAGGAGATCGTCGGCCCCTTCCCCACCGCCCTCGGCCCCGCGCTCTACCGCGTGAACGCCGTGCTCGAGGCCACCGAGACGAGCTTCGAGGAGGCTTCGGAGGAGCTGCGCGAGGAACTGGCCGACGACGCCGCGCGCCGCCAGATCGCCGCCATGCGCGAGGAGATCGACGACCTCCTCGCCTCGGGCGCGACCCTCGAGGAACTGGCCGAGACGACGATGATGGAGCTCGGCACCATCGACTACACCGCCGCCTCCGAGGAGGGGATCGCGGGCTACGACGCCTTCCGCGACGCCGCCGAGGCCGCCGACGAGGGCGACTTCCCCGAGGTGCTCGACCTCTCGGACGGCGGCATCTTCGCGCTCCGCCTCGACGCGATCGTGCCCCCGACCGTGCCCCCGCTGGCCGAGATCGAGGACGAGGTCGCGGAGGCCTGGCGCGGCACCGCGCTGCGGCAGGCGCTGGCCGCCCGCGCCGACGAACTGGTGGCCCAGATCGCCACGGGCGCCACGCTCGAGAGCCTCGGCACCGTGATCCGCGAGACGGAGGTGCGCCGGCAGGACACGCTGCCGGGCCTGCCCCCGACGCTTGCCGTGCAGAGCTTCCAGCTCGACGCCCCCGGCGGGATCGTCGCGGTCCCGGCCGCGCAGGCGGCCCACATCGTGCGGCTCGACGCGATCAACCCCGCCGCGCGCAGCGGGCCGGACACCGCGCTCCTCCTCCAGATCCTCGAGCAGACCGTGACGCAGTCCATGGCGCAGGACGTGTTCGAGAGCTACGGCCAGGCGCTCCAGGCCGACGCGGGGATCTCGCTCGACCAGAGCGTGATCAACGCCGTCCACGCGACCTTCCCCTGATGGCGCTGATCTCCGACTTCGAGGCCTTCGAGGCCGGCTGGCAGGCGGGGCGGAACCAGCTCGTCCACGCCCGGCTCGCGGCCGACCTCGACACGCCCGTGTCGGTGATGCTGAAGCTCGCCGATGCGGGGCGCGACGCCTTCATCCTCGAGTCGGTGACCGGCGGCGAGGTGCGCGGGCGCTACTCGATCATCGGGCTGAAGCCGGACCTCATCTGGGAATGCCGGGGCGAGACCTCGCGCCTCAACCGTGCCGCCCGCTACGACCGCGAGGCGTTCGAGCCCTGCGCCGAGCCGCCGCTTCAGGCGCTCCGCGCGCTGCTGGCCGAGAGCGCGATCGACATGCCCCCGGGCCTTCCGGCGGCGGCGGCGGGCCTCTTCGGCTATCTCGGCTACGACATGATCCGCCTCGTCGAGCATCTGCCGGACGTGAACCCCGACCCGCTCCGCCTGCCCGACGCGGTGCTGATGCGCCCCTCGGTCATCGCGGTGCTCGATGGGGTCAAGGGCGAGGTCACGGTCGTCTCGCCGGCCTGGGTCTCCTCGGGCCTCTCGGCGCGCGCCGCCTACGCGCAGGCGGCCGAGCGGGTGTCGGACGCGCTCCGCGACCTCGAGCGCGCGCCCGCGACCGCCACGCGCGAGATGGGCGCGGCCCGGAGCCTCTCCGAGCCCGTCTCGAACTTCACCCACGAGGACTATCTCGCCGCCGTGGAGAAGGCCAAGGAGTACATCCGCGCCGGCGACATCTTCCAGGTCGTGCCCTCGCAGCGCTGGACGCTCGACTTCCCCGAGCCGCCCTTCGCGCTCTACCGCGCGCTGCGCCGGACGAACCCCTCGCCCTTCATGTTCTTCTTCAACTTCGGCCCCTTCCAGGTGGTCGGCGCCTCGCCCGAGATCCTCGTGCGGGTCTTCGGCGGCGAGGTCACGATCCGCCCCATCGCGGGCACCCGGCCCCGCGGCGCGACGCCGGAAGAGGACAAGGCGCTCGAGGCCGACCTCCTGTCGGACGGCAAGGAACTGGCCGAGCACCTGATGCTCCTCGACCTCGGGCGCAACGACGTGGGCCGCGTGGCGAAGATCGGCACCGTGCGCCCCACCGAGGAATTCATCGTCGAGCGCTATTCCCACGTCATGCACATCGTCTCGAACGTCGTGGGCGAACTGCGGGAGGAGGAGGACGCGTTGTCGGCGCTGCTCGCCGGCCTGCCCGCGGGCACCGTCTCGGGCGCGCCCAAGGTCCGCGCGATGGAGATCATCGACGAGCTGGAACCGGAAAAGCGCGGCGTCTATGGCGGCGGCGTGGGCTACTTCAGCTCGAACGGCGACATGGACATGTGCATCGCGCTCAGGACGGCGGTGCTCAAGGACGGCAAGCTCTACATCCAGGCGGGCGGCGGCGTGGTCTACGACAGCGACCCCGAGGCCGAGTTCCAGGAGACCGTCAACAAGTCCCGCGCCATCCGCCGCGCCGCCGAGGACGCGGGTCTGTTCTCGGGACGGAACGGGTAGGAGAGCGTTTCCGGTCGGGTTCCTTGTGGCTAGGGCCTGCCGAGATACCGATGCGGACACCGTCTACCGAGATTGCGAAGGTCCGCTTGTAGCCCTTCTCAGGCCTTGGTGCGGGGTGCAGCATTCGTCGCGGTGGGCGGGAAGCGGACATTCATCGAAGATTGCGAGACCGGTCGGGTTGCCGGCTTGACACCATTGATCGCGGGATGCGCGGCCGGACATGGACCGGAGGACGTGTGGCGGGACCAACTCCTTTGCACTGCATTTCTTCCGTGAATGAGCTATGATCCCTGCAAACAGTATCTGTTGCTCATTGTGCGAGAGGTCCTCGCGATGCATGGCTCGATGATCAAGTCGCGAAGGCGTCGCCTCGGCCTGACGCAGGAGGCGCTGGCCGACCTCCTCGACGTCGATCAGGGAACGATCAGCAGGTGGGAACGCGGCGTCGAGCGTCCGCGGCCCTCCCGGGTGTCGCAACTGAACGACATCCTCGGCAGAGGCGCGGACGCGTTCCACTTCAGACGGAGCATCGCCATCGTGCGGGCGGATGTTCTTCCCAGCGCGTTGCTGGATTCCGGGCTCGTCTTCGCGGAAGGATCCAGCCGGACCGAGCGGCACTACCGGGAACGCGGGCGCGACATGGCGGAGCTCGTCGGGCTGCCTTTCGACGGCTTCGCCGACATGGTCGGGATGCCGGAAGTGGCAATCTACCTCGCGGAGGCCGAGTACACGGAGGGCGGCGCCCTCCTCTTCCGCTTCACGATCAACAACCGCGGGCGGGGACATACGACCGTAGCGGAGCCGCTGTTCGAAGACGGCGAGTTCGTCGGGTCGCTTCACTACATCTCGAGGTATTTCGACTTTCCGGAGAATGACGAGGTTACGCTGGAGCACGCGGATTTCGTACCCGTGTCGGGGGACGCCGCGCCCATCGAGTTCATGCGCGGACCCCGGGCGGGTCATGCCCTGTAGGCGTGCCCGCCACTCCGGTCTGATCGACCTCCGCAACGAACGCATATTCTCGCCCTTATCTTTCGAAGGGGCATCGACATACTGAGGATCCCGCGCGCGTCGCCGCGCGGTGCGTGCCCTGCGTGACCGCTTCGATGAAGCGCCGCGCGGTTTCCGAGTGCCGGTTCGTATCCCCTTTGCCTCTGTCGATCAGGCGGGCCGATGGAATGAGCACGCAGGAGATCTCCGGTTTCGGGCGCTCGGGCAGGTTCGTGGAACTGTCGCGCTATGGCGGCCCGCGCGGCGCGTCGCGGGGTTCGCTGTTCTCGGGGATGAGCCCCTTGTCCCTCCATGACCGGGAGGCCGGGCGCGCCACCGTCATGCGCGCCACGCTCGGAACGTTCGTCGTCGGCGGCGTCGGCTCCACGGGGCACGATGTCGTCGTCCGCGAAGCCGGCGCCGTCTCGCTGGTGCTGCCCTTGCGCGGCACACTCATCACCGAGCTCGGCGGCACGACACGAACGGCGGCCGCCGGCACCGGCCTCCTGCTGCCGCGCGGCATCCGCAAGACCCGTGTGCAGGGCGCGGGCGACGGCCCCTATGCGGCCTATGTCCTGATGCTGCCGCGCGACACGCTGGCGGAGGAACGGCACATCGACGCGGCGCGCGGCATCGCGCTCGACGCCGCGCGGTCGCGCGAGGCCGGGCATGCGCTGCAGACCTTCCGCTTCATGACCGAGCTCCTCGAGGCGGACGCGAGCCTTCTCGACCGGCCCGGCGCGGCGCGGAGCTGGTGCGACCTCGTTGCCGGGGCGCTGGATCAGGCGGTCGAGGCGCTGGTCGGCGACGCCCCGTCCGGCGATGCCTGTGCCGGGCCCGAGGCGCAACGCTACGTCGATCGCGCCGAGGACTACATGCGCTGGAACCTCGCGGACATCGCCACAGCGGCCGACATCGCCCGCGAGGTCGGAGTGTCGCGGCGGACGCTCGAAAACGCCTTCCGGAGGATCCGGGGGGAGGCGCCGGCCAAGGTCCTCGCGGCGATGCGGCTTCAGGCCGCACGGCGCATGCTTCTGGCGCCCGACGGCCCCGCATCGGTCACGGAGGTCTGCCTCGATTGCGGCATCGGGCATCACGGCCGCTTCAGCGCCGCCTATCTCGCAGCCTTCGGCGAAGCCCCCTCGACGACGCTTCGCCGCCGCTGAGGCGGCATCCCGGAATAATCCGGGACCGGTTGCGCAAATTGGACAAGGGCTGCGCAGAACTGCTTGTGAGCGAGATGCCGACTTTTTCATCCTCAACAAAGGACGAGGTTGTCGGAGGGCGCCGCATGACAGCGGCCATCGGGTCGGCACGCCCCTTCGGGCGCGCCGGGGCAGGTCTTACCGCCGTCGCGGCGACCCCCTTGACGGGGGCGGCTTTCGCACAGGACGGCTCGGCGCTCGGTGCCGGACTCGGCCTCGGGATAGGGCTTCTGCTCGCGGTCATCGTGGGCGCGATCGTGGGCTGGCTGGCCGGCCTGATCGTGAAGGGCGGGGGATCGGGCCTCCTGGGGAACGTCCTCTACGGCATCGGCGGCTCGATGCTGGCCAGCTACGTCCTGCCCCTCGTCGGCGTTTCCCTGGCACCCGGCTGGGTAGGACCGCTCATCGCGGCGGTGGCGGGCGCCGTCGCCCTCATCCTCATCGTGCGGCTCATCCGGAAGGCGGCCAGTTGACCGGACCCGGGCCGATGCCGCGACACGCCAATTCAGCAACTCGGGGTGACGGGGATTCGTCGCGCCGCAGTCAGGAAGGACACATCTACATGACAAGGGCGCTCAGACAGCCTCTCGCCATCCTCGCCACCCTCGCCACGCTGGCGACGGGCGCACTGGCCCAGACCGACCATCGCCGCGAGCACGTGAATTTCGCGGGCTGGACGGGGGCGGCGATCGACGGCGAGATCGTGGGCCGCGACTTCGACCGCTACGAGCTCAACGCGGTGGCGGGCGACACGCTGACGGTGCGCCTCCACACGCCGCATACGGGGACCTATTTCAACGTCTACGCGCCGGGCAACGGCCCGGGCGACGAGGCGCTGGCCAACAGCCAGATGATCGGCGGCCCGGTTCTCGACCTGAACGAATTCTCCGGCACGCTTCCGACGAGCGGCACCTACGAGGTCGTCGTCTACATGGTCCGCGCCGCCGCGCGCCGGGACGAGGTGGCGCCCTACGCGCTGGAACTCGACCTCCTGACCGACGCCGACGCGCGTGACCCGGATGCGGCCGCGCGGTTCTTCCAGGTCCGCACGCGCTCGGCCGGCGGGCACCTGAACGTGCACACCGGTCCCGCGATCGACGCGCCGCGGCTCGGCCGCTACGACAACGGCGCGATCCTGCGCGACATCGGCGGCTGCGAGCATGGCGAGACGCGCGACTGGTGCGAGGTGATGGCCTACGAGGGCGGCCTTGCGGGCTTCGTGGCGCGCGACTTCCTCGCGCCGGTCACGCCGCATCACGGCGCAATGCCGGTGACGCCGCCGCGCCATGTCACGACCCTGCCGCAGGCCACGCCGACACCGACCCGGTCGGGCATGTCGACCACGTCGGAATGGTTCCACGTCCATCTCAACGACCCGCGCGGACACCTGATCGTCCATTCCGAGCCTTCCGGGCAGTCGGTGCGCGTCGGGCGCCTGCCCGACGGGGCGGACCTGCGCAATGTCGGCGGCTGCGTGCGGAGCGGCGGGCGCACCTGGTGCGACGTGATGCAGGCGGGCGGCGGCGTCTCGGGCTGGGTCGCGGCGGAATACCTGCGCGACGGACATCCGCCCGCATCGAACGTCACGACATCGACCGGAGCGCCGCGTCCCGTCACCAACGACTTCGCCGACGGCATGGCGGGCGGGCCCGACTGGTGGCGGGTCGACGTCAACCAGGCGGCCAGCGCGCTCCGGGTGCACACGCAGCCCTCGACCCGCGCGCCTGTCTTCGCCCGCTTCCACGACGGCGCGACGCTGCGCAACGCGGGCGGCTGCCGGATGAGCGAGGGCGCCCGCTGGTGCTATGTCGCCTCCGTCGCGGGCGACGTGACGGGCTGGGTCGCGGGCGACTACCTCGTCGAGGGCAGCGCGCCCGGCGTGGCGACGCATCTGCCGGCGCCGGTGGCACAGGCTCCCGTCGCGCCGCCGCCGCAGGTGCTCGGGCCCGCCTACGACATGACCGGCACGATCACCTGCTACGCCGACCGCGACGCCGGCGCCGCCCAGTGCAGCTACGGCACGGTCCACGAGGGCTCGGGCAACGGCTACCTGCAGGTGACCGAGGCCGGCTATCGCGGCCGCGCGATCACCTTCGAGAACGGCGTTCCGGTCTACTTCGACCAGAGCCAGGCGGACGGCGACATCACGATGAACGTCACGCGGCAGGGCGACCTCTGGATCGTCTTCATCGGCGACGCGCGCTTCGAGATCCCGGCGACGCTCTTCGGGACGCATCGGGAGATGGGCGTCGCGACGCAGCTGCCCCTCGTGCCCCCGCCGATGGCCGAGGAGCAGCCGGACGCCCTCGTGCCGGGCACCGAGTTCAACGCCACGACCATGATGGAGTGCACCCGCGACCGTGACGCGCCCACGCAGACATGCGAGGCCGGCGTCGTGCGCGAGGGGGAGGGCAACGGCTACATCCAGGTGTTCTGGCCCGATGGCGGCAGCCGGGTGATCTTCTACCAGAACAACCGGCCGCACCACTACGACCAGTCCGAGGCCGATGGCGGCGCCGAGATGACCGTGGCGCAGGACGGCGACATGTTCACCGTCTTCGTCGGCGAGGCGCGCTTCGTCTTCCCGCTGGCCGTGATGACCGGCGGCTGACCCTGGCGGCCGCATCTGGTCCGGCCGGGCACCGACCCGGCCGGACAGCTTCCCAAACTTCCGCGAACGAGAGGCCAAAGCCCATGCACCTTCGCACCGCACTCGCCGCCGCCGCCCTCGCGCTGGCAGCCCCGCTCCCCGCCGCCGCGCAGAACCCGGTCGGCACGATGCTCGACCAGTGCGCCAATGCCGCCCGCAACTTCTTCAATGCCAATACCGCGCCGACAGACATGCGCTACAACGGCGCCCGCGTGGACCGGACCGAGACCGTGGGCGGCGAGATCTTCCTCAACGGACGCGCCCCCTACATCGCCTGCGCCTTCACGCCCGGCAGCCTGCGGATGGTGGAGTTCTTCGTGGACGGGCAGGACCAGTCGTCCTTCGTGAGCGCGAGCGCGGGCACGTCGCTGTTGCCCGCCTTCACCGCCGAATGTCCGCAGGGCAACCAGGTCGTGTCCGACGGCAGGGGCAATGTCCGGGTCAACGGACGGTCGGCGAGCGTCACCGCCTTCAACCGGAACTACTACGAGGCCTACGCGGGCGGGGTCACATATCCGATCAGCCAGAACGACGACGGCAGCGGCCTTCAGGTCGGCTACGAGCCTCCCGGCGGCGGCGGGTTCTGCCAGGTCTCGACCGGCGGCTCGGGCGCAGCGGGCTCGGGCTCCCCCGGCATGGGCCAGACCGACACCGTGCGGGTGCAGTTCCCCTCGGGCTCGACGGGCACCGAGCTGTCCGACAACCTGCCCCCGGGTGCGAGCCGCCGCTACGTGCTCGGTGCGGGCGACGGCCAGTTCCTCTACGTCCGCGTGGCGCCGTGGAACGGCTCCCTCGAGTACCAGATCTTCAATCCGGACAACACGTTCCTGCTCGACCTGATCCCGGCGCGGCAGGAATACCGCGGCCAGCTCTGGCAGGACGGAGACCATGTCGTCGAGGTCGTCAACCGCAGCGGCCAGACCGTGTCCTACAACGTCATCTTCGGCATCGAGTGACGTCCCGGGCCGTCCGCGGCCACCCCCTCTTCGAAGCAAGGTCAAGGAGACCGGAATGAAAAAGTCCTTCACCCTCGCGCTCGGCCTCGCCGCCGCCACCATGCTCGCCGGCTGCATCGAGACCGCGACGCAGCTTCCCGCGGCCCCGGCGGGCAACTCCGCCGAGGAGGCCGCGCGCTCGGCCTGCCTGCGCGACGTCACCCGCGAGACCGGCAACTTCGACGCGGCGGTCCTGTCCTCGTCCTTCTCCGAGGCGGGAACCGAGGTCATCGTGGGCATCGGCCCGCAGCGCGCGCCATGGCGCTGCATCGCCTACCGCGACGGCACCACGACGGGGATCATGTCGCTGACCAACGAGGGCTTCCTCTGAGGTCGGTCCGGGGTGGACGGCGGCTGCCCTCGTGCCGTCGTCCGCCCCGGGCACCCGCTGGCGGGGATTGGGAATGCCGGGCCTCTGCAAGATCGCAGCGATCGTCTTCGCGGTGCTCTACGCCGGCGCGGTGTTCCTCTTTCTCGTCGGCACCTTCGGCTGGTTCGGGCAACAGAGGGACCCGTTGTCCGGCGTGTTCCTGATCCCGCTCGGCCTGCCGTGGAACCGGATCCTCGACGGTTTGCCGGAGGCCACGCTGCCATGGGTCGGGCTTCTGTCGCCGCTTCTGAACCTCGCCCTTCTCGCCGCGCTCTGCCGCCGTCTCGGGGCCGGACGCCGATGAACCGCCGGGACGCAGGTACCATCACCGCCGGGCGAGACGCCCGGCCCCATAAGGGAGCAGGGATCGCATGGGACGCATCCTGACCGGAATACTGGGCCTCGTCGTGGGCCTCGCCCTCGGCACGGTCTTCGGCGGCGGCATGATCGCCGGAACGGCGACCGGCGTCGGGATCGCCACGGGGCTGAGCGCAGGCATCTGCTCGACCGTGACGGCGGCGCGCGGCGCGGGCCTCCTCGACGAGGACCAGATCGGCGAGGTCCTGAGCCGTGCGGCGGCCGAGCTCGGCGGCACGGTCGAGGCGGGGCAGCTCGTCGGCAGCGTCGCGCAATGCGAGGAGGTCATGGCGAACCTCCGCGCGGCCGCGGCAGCCGAGTGAGGGGCCGCGCGATGAGGACCGACCGCCGCACCGTGACGCTCTCGCTGGCGGCCGCGCTCGGCCTGCCATTCCTGCCGCGCCGGATCGCGGCGGAGGAGGAGGTGGTGCTCGACGTCGCCAACATGCTGCCCGGCGACTTCACATGGCATCCCGAACGCGCGCCCCGGGGCGCCGTCGCGGTCATCGCCTCGATCCCCGAGCAACGGGTGCATGTCTACCGCAACGGCATCCGCATCGCCGTCTCCACCTGCTCGACGGGTCGCGAGGGGCACGAGACGCCGACGGGCGTCTTCACCGTCCTGCAGAAGGACGCCGACCATCGGTCGTCGACCTACAACAACGCGCCCATGCCCAACATGAACCGTCTGACCTGGGACGGCATCGCGCTCCATGCCGGGAACCTGCCGGGCTACCCGGCCTCTCATGGCTGCATCCGCCTGCCGCTGGAATTCTCGGCGCTCCTCTTCGAGGTCACGCATGTCGGCACGCCCGTCATCATCTCGGGCGCGCGCACCGATCCCTGGGAGCTGATCCATCCCGGCTTCGTCCTCGACACCTGGGCGGAGCAGGACATGGAACACGCGGTCTCGCGGCTCGACGAGCGGCAGCACCCCTCCGACTGGACGGACGGCGCGGGGTATCCCGTGACCACCGTCCTCGCGACGAAGGAGGACCGGCGGATCGTCCTGATGGAGGACGGGCGCAAGATCGCGGAGGACGCAATCGAGCTGACCGACGACAGGCCGCTGGGCGAACACGTCCTCGTCGTCGAGGGATCGCGCGACACGGCCCTGCACTGGTCCGGCATCACCCACCACGCCGACCCCGCGCACCCGCTCTGGCCGGAGGAGCAGGTGCTCCAGCGCCTCCGCGTGCCGGCCGCCTTCTCGCGTCTGATGGCGGACAGGCTGCATCCGGGCCTGGTGCTGGTGGTCTCGGACCTCGCGGCGACACCGGACCGCCAGTCGGGGCGCGACTTCGTCATCATGAGCGGCGAGGGGCTGACCTCTCCGCGCCCGATCGCCAATCCGCACCGACCGGCGGGGGAGTGAATGACCCGAAACATCTCATGTGAAATCGGCTTTGCGCATCGGGCGCTGCTAGCCAGCAATGACTGCCTCGTCTGCACCACACTGCATCGTCGTTTCGGAAAGGTGCCGGAATACGGAGGCACGACCGGATGGGAAATGTTCCTAACCTTGAAAGGAGTTCTCGCAATGCGTGGAGTTGTCATTCCCTGTATCTTCGCCGTCGCCGCCGGGCCTGCATTGGCAGGTGGACTTGCGGAGCCCGCCGATCCTCCCGCCGTCAGTCCGGCAGCTCCCGCATCGACCGACTGGTCCGGTGCCTATGCCGGCCTCCAGTTCGGTCTCCTGGCGAACGGTGATCTCACGTCCCCGGGCGGCGACTTCACGGTCGACGGCAACGTCTACGGCATCTTCGGCGGCTACCGCTACGACTTCGGCCAGTTCGTGCTTGGCGGCGAGATCGACTACATGATCGGCAGCGGTGACATCACCGACGCCGTCGGCGCCGTCACGCCCACCGATTTCGACCGGCTTGTCCGGGTCGGGGTCGAAGCGGGCTTCGACGCCGGCCGGGCGCTCGTCTACGCGACCGCAGGCTACGCCATGATCGACCTCGGGTTCGCGGCGGGTTCCACCGACAGCAGCGGGCATTTCTACGGCGTGGGCCTCGACTTTCTCGCGACCGATCGCGTCGTCGTCGGGGCCGAGCTTCTGCATCACCGTTTCGACGATTTCAGCGGCGGCTTCGTCGGGTCCGATCTCGACGTCCTCACGGTCGGTCTGAACGTCGCGTTCCGGTTCTGAGCCGACCGGTGATCGAACGGTCTTGAATCGCGACGATGGACAGCCCGGGGATGATCGCGCCCGAGCTGTCCGGGATGCGGCCTGCGCTGTGGCGAAGAATGGCTTGGCCAACAGCGGTTGCCTGCGCCAGCCGACTATGGCGCCCAGGCCTTGACGAGCCCCCCACGGATCGACCACGTAGATCTCACCCTACCGATGCTCGCCTGGGGTGAGAGGCACCCCGAACCTACGCGGCAATCGGAAGGAACGCCGGAGGCGCCCGGGCGCAGCCAAGGATCCCGCGGCGGCAGGGCGCAACCACACCTATCTTCAGACTTGGCCCACGCGGCGCTTTACCGCGCGATGCATGGATGTCCGCCCTGGGCCGGTCGCGACGGTCGAGTCAATCAACGCGAAGGTCCGGAAGGTCCCGGATAGCGGACATTCAACGACCACCTGGCCCGCCCCCTACTCCTCCGCCAGCCGCAGGAGCACCGCCGAGACCGGGGCGATGGCCACCCCCTCGTTGCGGTCGCCGAGCGCCCAGGAATAGAGCGCGGTCACCGTGTCGGGACGGGTGCGGCCCGCGACGATCACGGCGCCTTCCTGCACCGCCGCGAACTCGGCGCGCGCGAGGAACCGCGTGATCAGCGTCGCGCGCTGGTCCTCGTCGTCGAGGAGGCGGAAGACGGTCGCGGCGGGCACGTCGACGCGGGCGGCCATCTGCTCGGCGGTGTTCATGCCGCGGGGGAAAGCGACGAGCCCCTGCCCCTCGCGCGCGACGGCGCCGACGGCGGCCTCGAGCACGGCGCGGTCGGACTGGATGCGGCTCTCCGGCGTGTCGAGGAGCGCCACGGCCTCGGGCAGGTTCCGCCGCGCGGCGGCGAGCGCGACCTCGGTGTCCGTGGCCGTCGCCCCCTCGGGGATGACGCTGCCGAGCATCAGCACCTCGAAGCCCGCCGCGCGGTAGGCCGCCGCGCGCTCGGCCGCGTCTGGCCGCGTGGGGTCGATCGCGAAGGCGACCGGGAAGGTGAAGTCCGTCAGCGCCGAGATGTCGAGCCGCGCGTCCGGCTCGTCGATGAGCACAACGGCGATCAGCGGCCGGGTCTCGGCCGCGTCGAAGGGGGCCGCATGGGCGACGAGGGCGGGCACGTCCTCGTCGGCGGCGGGTGCCTCGGGGGCGGCCTCGGCGGTCTCCTCCTCGGGCGGCGCGGGCGGCTCGGTGCGGCCGGGCGCGACGATCTGGGGCAGCGTCCGCGCGCCCGCGTCGGGCTCGGCGGGCCGCAGGATGCGGGGGGCGGGCGCCATCGCGGGAGCCTCGGCCTGCGCGAGCTCGGTCGGCTCGGCGTCCGCCGTGGCAACGCCGAGCGCGCCGCCCTCCCGCGCGGGGACGAGTTGCACGACGGCGGCGGGGGGTGCGGGCTGCAACTCCGGCGCGGCCGGTTCCACGGCCGGTGCCTCGGCGACGGCAAGGGGCGCGTCGGACATGGCGGCGGGCGCGGCAGACCCGGCTGCGTCGCGGGGAGCTTCCGGCGCCGGGTCGGACGGG
>NZ_JBQLZP010000655.1:0-1788 GCF_052168335.1 Roseicyclus sp.
TGGCCGCGCCGGGGTCCAAGGCCTATGGGCGCCTCGCCATCCTCGCCCAGTGGCGGGCGGAGGCGCGGATCGCCATGACCCTGCCGCCCGAGGCCTTCACGCCGCCGCCCAAGGTGCGCTCGGCCGTGGTGCAGATCGAGGCGCTGCCCGAACCCCGTTACCCGGCCGATCCGGAGGTTCTGTCGCGCGTCGTCGCGGCCGCCTTCAACCAGCGCCGAAAGATGCTCCGCGCCGCGCTGAAGGGTGTCGCGCCCGACATCGAGGACCGCCTCCGCGCGGCGGGTATCGAGCCCACGGCGCGGGCCGAGGAGATCCCGCTCGAGCGGTTCTGCGCGCTGGCGCGGGCGCTTTCGTGACGCGTCGCCTCTGGATCGTCACCCATGCCGACGTGGTGATCGACCCCGCAGTGCCGGTGACCGACTGGGGCCTCTCCGCCCGCGGAGCCGCGCGGCACGTGGCGCTGGCCCGGACCTGGGCGGCCCGCCGCCCGGCCCCCGACGCCATCTGGTCGAGCGCCGAGAGGAAGGCGCGGGAGGGCGCGGCGGCGCTGGCGCAGGCGTTCGGCATGGCCGTGCGGATCGACGAAGACCTCGGCGAGAACGACCGCAGCGCGACGGGCTACATTCCCGAGCCGGAGTTCTCCCGCGTCGCCGCCGCGTTCTTCGCGCGGCCGGAGGAGAGCGTGCGGGGATGGGAACGCGCGGTGGACGCGCAGGCGCGCATCGTCGGAGCGGTGGAAAAGGCCGCCGCGATGACACAAGGCGCGGGCGACATCGCCATCGTCACCCATGGGGGCGTCTCGACGCTTCTGCTCTGCGCGCGGCTCGGCCTCGGGATCACGGAGGCGTTGGAACCGGGGATCGCCGGGGGCGGAGGCATCTGCGCCCTCGAGGGGCGGCACCTGGCGCGAGGCTGGCGGCCGATCGAGGCGGAGGACGCGCTCGACGACGCGCCCGCCACCCCGGCCTGAGCCTACTCCGCCGCCTCGCGGGAGGAGCCGTCGCCGCCCTTGTCGCCATCCTCGCCGCCATCGCCGTCGCCGGAGGCGGCGTCGGGCTTGCGCGGACGGCGCGTGCGGCTGCGCTTGGGCTTGGGATTGCTCTCGGGCGTCTCGACGAGGGTGCTCTCGCCGTCGTCGGAGGTGTCGATCACGGCGTCGAAGCTGCGGGCCTCGGGCTCGGGCGACTGCGCGGTGTCCTCGAAGCGGGTCCGGCCGCCCTCCTCGCCGCCCTGCTGGGGACGCTGCTGCTGGCCGTCGTGCTGCTGGCCGCCCTGCTGGGGCTGGCCGCCGCCCTGGTTCTGGTCGCGGCGGGCGTCCATCTCGCGCTGCGCCTCGCCCAGGAGGCGGAGGTAGTGCTCGGCGTGCTGCTGGAAGTTCTCGGCGGCGACGCGGTCGTTGCCGAGCTGCGCATCACGGGCCAACTGGTTGTACTTGTCGATGATCTGCTGCGGCGTGCCGCGGACCTTGCCTTCCGGGCCGGAGGAATCGAACACGCGGTTGACGATGTTGCCGACCGAACGGTTGCGGTTCCCCTTGGACCGCGAGCGGTTCTTCGATGATCTCATGTGCTTACTATGGGTCCAGTTGTCCTGGGTGTTGCAGAGGATGGAACCCTCGGGTCCCGGAACCGCGAACACGCCGGGCCTGATCGTTGGGCCCGCGGTATCTGACGAAATCCACGCAGTGCGGCAAGGTGCCGTCTCTCCCGCGCAGGCACGACTAAGCACGGAGTGCGGGGCGAAACAAGGCGAAATCGTCAAAAGCGGCGGTTTTTCGCGGCGCTTGCG
>NZ_JBQLZP010000656.1:0-2566 GCF_052168335.1 Roseicyclus sp.
CGCGCCTGGTGCGCTCCGCGCGGGAGTTTGTCGCCAGGATGAAGGCAGGGGGCGGTGCGCTGCGGCGCGCGGCGCGTCAGCCTGCGAAGTAGTCCGCGAGGATCCTGCGGTAGATCGCCTTGAGGTCGTGGATGTCCTGTTCCCGCACGCGCTCGTCCACCTCGTGCATGCGGTGCCCGACGAGGCCGAACTCGACCACCGGGCAATGCGCGCGCACGAAGCGGGCGTCCGAGGTGCCGCCGGTCGTGGAGAGGACGGGCCTGCGCCCCGTCTCGGCCTCGTCGGCCGCCGAGACGAGGGCGGAGAGCGCGCCCGGCGGCGTGAGGAAGGCCTCGCCCGAGACCTGCGCGGTCATGGCGATGCGCGTTCCGGTCTCGGTCGCGACGCGGTCGGCCTCCGCCCGGAGCCAATCGGTCAGCGAGGCGCCGCTGTGCAGGTCGTTGAAGCGGAGGTTGACCGTCATGCGGGTGCGCGCGGGGATGACGTTCGAGGCGGTGTTGCCGGTGTCGATGGTCGTGACCGAGACGGTGGAGGGGTCGAAATGCGATGTCCCCTCGTCCAGCACGTGGGTCGAGAGGCGATGCGCGAGGAGCGCCACGGCGGGCATCGGGTTCAGCGCCTTGTGGAGGTAGGCGGAATGGCCCTGCTTGCCCGTCACCTCGAACTGCGCGGTCATCGAGCCGCGGCGGCCGATCTTGATCATGTCGCCGATGACCTCCGGGCAGGTCGGCTCGCCCACGATGCAGACATCCATGCGCTCGCCGGTTTCGGCCATCCAGTCGAGGATCGCGATGGTGCCGTCGCGCCCCGGCCCCTCCTCGTCGCCGGTCACGGTGATGACGATGGCGCCCTCGGGCGGCGCCTCGGCCACGAGATCGACGGCGGCCGCCACGAAGGCCGCGACGCCCGACTTCATGTCGGTCGCCCCGCGCCCGTAGAGCCAGCCCTCCTCGCGGTGGGCGGAGAAGGGCGGGTGCGTCCAGTCGGTCGGATCGCCCACCGGCACGACGTCGGTATGGCCGTTGAATCCGAAGACGCGGCGGGCGTTCCGCGCGCCCCAGCGGGCGAAGAGGTTCGGCGTCCCGTTGCGGTCGACGCGCGTGCAGTCGAAGCCCGCGGCGGCGAGCGTCTCCTCGAGGAGCCGCAGCGCGCCCCCCTCCTCCGGCGTGACGCTGGGGCAGCGGACGAGGGCGGCGGTCAGGTCGACGGGATCGAGCGGCATGGGGCGGTTCCTCGCGGTCGGACGGGCACGGAGAGGGCGTAGCGCCGTGGCGGGAAAGGCACAATGGCCCTGCCACGCGCCGCGTCCCGTTTCCCGGGATGGGACCGTTGGGCTATAGAGATGCGAAACATGAAGAAAATCGTCGAGGCAGGCGCGGCAACGACCGCGTGACGAACGGGCAGGACAGTCAGGCAGGACAGGCGCGCCGTCGCGGCCGCCGTCTCTCCCATGCCGCTTCCCTCCCTGTCGCGCCCCTCGACCGGATCGGGCAGGGCAGAGCATGGCGACGGGTCAGGAACTCAACTACAACACGAGCGCCAGCGCCTTCGCCATGGCGCAGGAAATCTTCGGAGAGGGCACGATCGTCGTCGATGCCACCTATATCGGGTGGAGCGGCTCGTCGGCGATCTACAGCGGCGGCGACGCGATCTCGCCGGAGGCCACGCCTTCGGACCGCGGCGTGATCCTGTCGACCGGGCGGGCGACGGACTACACGCAGTCGAGCGGCGATCCCAACCGCAGCGCCGGCACCTCGACGAACACGCCGGGGCGCGACAACGACGCTCTGCTCAACGCCGCCGCCGGGGCGCCGACCTTCGACGCCTCGATCCTGGAGGTGGAGTTCATCCCGACCGGCAACCTCATGTCGCTGCAGTTCCTCTTCTCCTCCGAGGAATACCCGGAATACTCGAGTTCGCAGTTCAACGACATCGTCGGCTTCTGGATCAACGGCCAACTCGTCCAGACCCCGATCATCGACACCACGCAGGTCGGCTCGGTCAACCAGAACGAGAACGCGACGCTCTTCAACAACAACACCGGCGACGCCTACAACACCGAGATGGACGGCTTCACGGCGACGCTGCGGGTGCTGATGCCGGTCAACGTCGGCGAGGTGAACACGCTCAGGATCGCGATCGCCGACGTCACGGACAACGCCTGGGACAGCAACGTCCTGATCGCCGCCAACAGCGCGCAGACGGTCCTCATCGCGCAGGACGACGCGATCACGCATTTCGAGGGGCAGACCGTCACGCTCGACGTGCTCGCCAACGACGGCAGCGGCGGGATCATGTTCGTCACCCACGTCAACGGTGTCGACATCGCACCGGGCGGCACGGTCTCGCTCAATTCCGGGCACCAGATCACGCTCCTGGCGAACGGCACGCTCCAGATCGTGCCGCCCGCCGGACAGGCCGGGCTGACGGGGCCCGAGAACGTCTCGTTCACCTACACGGTGCAGAACGACGCCGGCATCACCGATTCCGCCTTCGTCGTGGTGACGGCGGTGCCGTGTTTCGCGCGGGGCACGATGATCCGGACGCCCGAGGGCGAGCGGCCGGT
>NZ_JBQLZP010000657.1:0-1689 GCF_052168335.1 Roseicyclus sp.
CGCCCTGCGGTCGGAGGAACTCTACAGCGCGAACCGCAAGCTGGCCGAGCACGCCGAGGCGCTGTCCTTCCAGGTGATCGAGCAGCGGGAGGAGAACGCCGCGCTGATGGGGCGCGCGACACGCGTGGTGGCGGAGCTGGCCGTCGCCACTGGCCGCGCCGAGATCGCGGAGCAGCGTCTGTGGGACGCGCTCACGGCGGTGGAGGACGGGTTCGCCGTCTTCGACCGGGATTGCCGCCTCGTCGCCGCGAATCCCGCTTATCTCGCGCTCTTCGAGGGGGTTTCGGACGTCGCGCCCGGCGCGAGCTACGAGGCGATCCTCAGGATCGCGGCGGACGAGGGAATCGTCGACCTCGAGGGCGCGCATCCCGACGACTGGATCGAGCGGATGCTCGCCCGCTGGGAGGGGGAGGTCATTCCGCGCACCGATCTCCGCCTCTGGAACGGCAGCTTCGTCCGCCTCATCGACAAGCGCACGCCGCAAGGCGACACCGTCTGCCTCGGCATCGACCTGACCTCGACCCTCCGCCGCGAGCAGGAGCTTCGGCAGGCCCGCGACGCCGCGCTCGCCGCCAGCCGCGCCAAGTCCGCCTTCCTCGCCAACATGAGCCACGAGTTCCGCACGCCCATGAACGGCATCGTCTCCATGGCGGAGCTTCTGGGCGAGACGGCGCTCGATGCCGAGCAGCAGCTCTTCGCCGAGACGATCCGCCATTCCGGCGAGGCGCTGCTCGAACTCATCAAGGACCTCCTCGACTATTCCAAGATCGAGGCCGGCCGTCTCGTGCTGCACGAGGAGGCGTTCGACCTCCTGTCCCTGATCCTCGAGGTCTTCGGCCTCCTGCGCCCGAGGCTGGAGGGGCGCGATCTCCGCTTCCGGCTCGACCTCGACATGGACGGCACGGGGACGCTGATCGGGGATTGCGGGCGGATGCGGCAGATCCTGTTCAACCTGATCGGCAACGCCGTGAAGTTCACCGACACGGGCCATGTGCTCGTGCGCGTGCAGGCCGTGGTCGGGACGGAGGGCGAGGTGGCGCTGCTCGTGGCCGTCGAGGATACCGGCATCGGCATCCCGGAGGAGTTGCAGGCCCACGTCTTCGGAGAGTTCAACCAGGTCGAGGACCAGGCCAACCGGAGCCATGACGGAACCGGCCTCGGCCTGACCATCACGCGCCGGCTGCTGTCCCTGATGGGGGGCGAGATCGGGCTCGAGTCCGAGCCGGGCCGCGGATCGACCTTCAGCTTCGGGGTCACGCTGCGGCAGGACGCGACCGGGGCGCCCGCCGCCCGCCTTCGGCCCGAGCGGCGCGAGGTCCGGCTGATCGGCCCGCTGTTCTCGGGACGGGTGCGCGAGCTCGTCGCCATGCTGGCGCGGGCCGGTGCCCATATCCGCGCCGACACCCGGCCCGATGCCGCCGACCCGCCCGGCACCGAGGAGATCGTCGTCCTCCTCGGCCGGGCGGAGGCGGCGGCGGGGATGGCCGGGACGCTCCGGGAGGCGGGGCTGACGGGGCCCATCCTGCACTTCGGCGACGGGCAGGAGGACGCGCCGCCCTGCCTCGTGAGCTTCGAGCTTCCCGAAGCGGCCGACGATCTGCCCGCGCTTCTCGAGCGGTTGCTGGCGGCCGATGCCGCGCCCGCCGCGCCGGCTGAACTGCCCCGCATGTCGATCCTCGCGGCGGAGGA
>NZ_JBQLZP010000658.1:0-3419 GCF_052168335.1 Roseicyclus sp.
GCCGCTCCTTGTGGCCGACGCCGAAGCGCTGCTCCTCGTCGATCACCAGCAGTCCGAGATTGTGGAAGCGGATCCCCTTGGCGAGCAGCGCGTGGGTGCCGATGACGATGTCCACCGACCCGTCGGCGAGGCCCTTGCGGGTGTCGGCGGCGGCCTTCTGGCCCACGAAGCGCGAGAGCTGGCGGACGTTCACCGGGAAGCCCCGGAAGCGGTCGGCGAAGGTCCTGGCGTGCTGGCGGGCCAGCAGCGTCGTGGGCGCGATGACCGCGACCTGGAGGCCCTGCGCCGCCGCCACGAAGGCCGCGCGCATGGCGACCTCGGTCTTGCCGAAGCCGACGTCGCCCACGATCAGCCGGTCCATCGGCCGCCCGCGCTCGAGATCCTCCAGCACGTCGGCGATGGCCGTCAGCTGGTCATCCGTCTCCTCGTAGGGGAAGCGCGCGCAGAACGCCTCCCACATGTCTCCGGGCGGCTCGAGGATCGGCGCGGAGCGCAGCTCGCGCTCGGCGGCGACGCGGATGAGCTTGTCGGCGATCTGGCGGATGCGTTCCTTGAGCCGCGCCTTCCTGGCCTGCCAGGCCCCGCCGCCGAGCCGGTCGAGCAGCCCCTCCTCGTGGCCGTAGCGGCTGAGGAGCTCGATGTTCTCCACCGGCAGGTAGAGCCGGTCGCCGCCGGCGTATTCGAGCAGCAGGCACTCGTGCGGCGCACCCATCGCGGTGACGGTCTCGAGGCCCTTGTAGCGCCCGACGCCGTGGTCGACGTGGACGACGAGATCGCCGGGCGACAGCGACTGCGCCTCGGTCAGGTAGTTCTCGGCCTTGCGCGTCTTCCTGCGCGGCCGCACGAGGCGGTCGCCGAGCACGTGCTGCTCGGAGATGACGGCCAGGCCCGCCCCGGTGAAGCCCTGTTCCAGGGGCCAGACCGCGAGGTGGAGGGGGAGCGGAAAAGCCGGCTTTTCCGCCCCGGATTTGCCGGCAAATCCGCCCCCCGCGATCTGGCGGGCGTCGTCTACGAGCTTCGTGTCTCCCAGCCCCTGATCCTCGAGAAGCCCGCGCAGCCGCTCGCGCGCGCCTTCGGACCACGAGGCGATGACGACCGCCCGATCCCCCCGCAGCGTGCGGACATGGTCGGCCAGCGCGCCGAAGAGGTCCAGCTTCTCGCTCTGCCGCTCGGGGGCGAAGTCGCGCCCCGTGCGGCCGCCCGCGTCGATCACGCCCGGACCGGGCGGCTGGCGCAGCGGCGAGACCTGTATGACGCGGCGCCCTTCGAGCCCGGCCTCCCAGGCCGCCTCGTCGAGATAGAGCAGCTCGGGCGGAACCGGCTTGTAGACGCTGTCGAGCCGCCCCTTCTGGGTCAGCGCGGTCTTCCGCGTGTCGTACTGGTCGGCGATGCCCTCCCACCGTGCGATGCGCTGCGGCGTCACCTGGTCGTCGAGCGTGACGGAGGCCCCCGGCAGGTAGTCGAAGAGCGTCTCGAGCCGCTCGTGGAAGAACGGCAGCCAATGCTCCGCGCCCTGGTGCTTGCGGCCGGCGCTGATCGCCTCGTAGAGCGGATCGTCGGTGCCCGCCGCGCCGAACTCGATACGGTAGTTCTGGCGGAAGCGGGTGATCGCCGCCTCGTCGAGGATGACCTCGGAGACGGGCGCGAGCTCGACCCGCTTCAGCGCCTCGGTGGTGCGCTGGCTCACCGGATCGAAGCGCCGCGCCCCGTCGAGCACGTCGCCGAAGAGGTCGAGGCGCACCGGCGTCGCCTCGCCCGGCGGCCAGAGATCGACGATGCCGCCCCGGATCGCGTAGTCGCCGGGCTCGGTCACGGTCGGCGTCTGCACAAAGCCCATCCGCACCAGGAAGTCGCGCAGTTCCTTGTCGTCGATCCGCCCGCCGACCTCGGCGGTGAAGACGGAGCCGGCGATGAGGCGTCGCGCGGGCACGTACTGCGTCGCCGCGTTCAGCGTCGTCAGCACCACGAAGCGGCCCGGGAGACCCTGCGCCAGCGCGGCCAGCGTCGCCATCCGGGCGGCCGAGATCTCGGGGTTGGGCGAGACGCGGTCGTAGGGCAGGCAGTCCCAGCCGGGAAAGCGCAGCACCGGCACGGTCGGATCGAAGAAGGCGAGCGCGGTGGCCATCGCCTCGGCCCGCTTGTCGTCGCGCGCGACGTGCAGGACCGGCCCCTCGCCCCGCGCGAGTTCGGCGAGGACCAGGGTCGCGTCGAAGCCCTCCGGCGCGCCGCCGGCGAGGATGCGTGTCGTGGTCGGGGGAGCGTCTGCCATCGCGCCGCCTCACCTACGCCGGTGGGGTCCGGTGTCAAGACCCCGGGGGCGCGCCCCTCAGCCGAGCGGGCCGACCGTCACGTTGGTGTACATGCCCCAGAAGGCCGTCAAGAAGATGAACAGCACGCCGAGGGCCTGCACGTAGACGCGGTGGCGGCGCAGGTGCCGGGCGACATCCTCGTAGCCGCCAGCCCGCATCTTCCGCGCGGTCGAGATCGTCAGGGCGCCGACGAGGAAGGCCGGGAAGATCAGCAGGAACAGCGCCTGGCAGAACTCCACCCGGTAGACCCAGCCCATGATGGCGAGCCCGCTCGACACGAAGGCGGCAAACCCGGTGAAGACGGCGCCCGACTGGTCGGTGACGCTGATGAGGCGCTCGCCGTTGATCTCGGCCAGCGCCTGCATGTCGCGCTTGGCCCGCTCGTCGCCGCGCCGGGCACGGGTGACGATGTGGTGGGGCACGCCGAGCGTCCAGTTCGACATCGTCGACCACAGGATCGCGAGCACGATCCAGTACCAGAGATTGGAGAACGACCTGAGGTCGATCACCTCGGTCACGAGGTCGAAAAAGTCCACTTGTTCCGCCGTCGTCTGCCTCGGCCATCCGGTGCCGGCGCGCACCATAGGCGGGCCAACCCCCGGATGCCAGACCGGAAAAACGCCCCCGGACGGTTTGCCGTATTGCGGCCTCCGGCGGGCCGTGCGACGGCTTCGGGCACCCGTGAACGAAGCGACGAAAGACCCATTACATGCCGTCGAACCAGGCCCCCTTCCCCGCCACCCGTTTCCGCCGCACCCGCGCGAGCGCCGCGTTGCGCGATCTCGTCCGCGAGACGGAGCTGTCGGCGAACGACCTGATCTGGCCGGTCTTCGTGCGCGACGGCGAAGGCGTTGAGGAGCCGGTGACCTCGATGCCGGGCGTGGTCCGCCGCTCGGTCGACCGGATCGTCGAGGCCGCACGTGAGGCCCATGACCTCGGCATCCCGGCGATCTGCCTCTTTCCCTATACCGATCCCGCGCTCAAGACCGAGCTCTGCGAGGAGGCGTGGAATCCCGACAACCTCTCGAACCGGGCGATCCGCGCGGTCAAGGCGGCGGTGCCCGACCTCGCCGTGATGACCGACATCGCGCTCGACCCCTACAACGCCAA
>NZ_JBQLZP010000659.1:0-4975 GCF_052168335.1 Roseicyclus sp.
CTTCGCGCTGCCCCGGCCGCTTCTGGACCGGCCGGGATGCGACATGTCCTTCTCGGGGCTGAAGACCGCCGTGCTGCGCACGCGCGATGCGCTCGTCGCCGAGGCGGGGGGGCTGACGCTCCGGGACCGCGCCGACCTCTGCGCCGGGTTCCAGGCGGCGGTCGTGGACGTGCTGGCGGGCAAGCTCGCCACGGCGCTCGCGGGGCAGGGGGACCTGACGGCAGTGGCCGTCGCGGGCGGTGTCGCCGCGAACCGGACGCTCCGCGCGGGGCTCGAGGCCGTCGCGGCGGAGGCCGGCCTGACGCTCCTGGCACCGCCGCTCGCGCTCTGCACCGACAACGCGGCGATGATCGCCTATGCGGGCCTTCTGGCCTACGAGGCCGGGCAATTCGACGACATGACGCTCTCGGCGCGGCCGCGGTGGCCGCTCGACCGGGCGGCGGCGCCGCTCGTCGGATCGGGGCGCAAGGGGGCCAAGGCGTGACCGGGATCGCGATATACGGCGCGGGGGCCTTCGGCGCGGGGCTCGCCGTGACCTATGCGCGGGCGGGATGGCCGGTCACGCTCTGGGCGCGCGACGGGGCCGAAACCATCGCCGCGACGCGCGAGACGCGGAATCTGCCGGGCGTGAAACTGCCCGAGGCCGTGCGCGTCACCTCCGATTCCGCGATCCGCGCGGACATCGCGCTGCTGGCCGTGCCGACGCAGGCGTTGTCCTCGATGCTCGCGGCCACACGTCCCGGGGCGCCCGCGCTCGTCTCCTGCGCCAAGGGGATCGACCGGGCCTCGGGGCTCGGCCCCGCGCGGCTGACGGCGCGGGCCTGTCCGGGGGCCACGGTGGCGCAGCTGACGGGGCCGAGCTTCGCCGTGGACATCGCCGCCGGGCTGCCGACCGCTCTGACGCTCGCCTGCGCCGACGACGACGCGGGCGCGGCGTTGCAGGAGGCGCTGTCGACGCCGATGCTGCGGCTCTACCGCACGACCGACGTGATCGGGGCCGAGCTCGGCGGCGCGCTGAAGAACGTCATCGCCATCGCGGCGGGCGCCGTGATCGGCGCGGGCCTCGGCGATTCCGCGCGGGCCGCGATCATCGCCCGCGGTTTCGCCGAGATGCGCCGCGTCGCGCGCGCCGCCGGGGCCGAGGAGGACACGCTGAGCGGCCTGTCCGGTCTCGGCGACCTCGTGCTGACCTGCGGTTCGGAGAAGTCGCGCAACTTCCGCTACGGCGCGGCGCTGGCCCGTGGCGAGGCCTTCGACCCGGGCGTGACGGTCGAGGGGCTGCACACGGCCCGCCGCATCGCCGGCGACGCGACGCTCGACACGCCCATCACCGATGTCGTGGCCGCACTCGCCGAAGGACGGCTCGACTTCGCCGCCGCGCTCGATAGGCTGATGGCGCGCCCCCTGAAACCGGAGTGAGCCCATGCGCTACTGGCTGTTCAAGTCCGAACCGTCCACCTGGTCCTGGGAGGCGCAGGTCGCGAAGGGCGACGCGGGCGAGGAGTGGGACGGCGTGCGGAACTACCAGGCCCGCAACTTCATGCGCGAGATGAAAGTGGGCGACCGGGGCTTCTTCTATCATTCGCAGTCGGAGAAGGCGGTGGTGGGCCTCGTCGAGGTGATCGCCGAGGCGCATCTCGAGACGAAGGCCGACGATCCGCGCTGGGAGTGCGTCGATATCCGCGCGCTCGAGCCCCTGCCGCGGCCCGTGACGCTCGATGAGATCAAGGCGCGGGAGGAGCTGGCCGACATGGTGCTGGTGAAGAACTCCCGCCTCTCGGTGCAGCCGGTGACGGAGCGGGAATGGGCGCTGATCCGCGGGATGGGCGGCCTCTGAGGGCCAACCCGGAAACGCATGGAGGGCCCCGGCGGTCGGGACCCTCCATCACCCACACACGCCACCTCGCTCCGCGTGCGTCAGAAATTCGGGCCCGCCGTACTGGCCGGGTTTCGTGAAGAACGATAGCCGGAAAACCTTAATGGCGCAAATGACTTGCCCGAAGAATTCGAGGCAAATCCGCCTGGCGCAGTGGCGGTATCGCGGCCCGCCGCCTGCGCCGAGGCGGTGGGCCGCTGGAAGACCGACGACCTCAGCCGTAGACCTTTTCCTTCCCGAAATGCTTCACCAGCATGTAGTAGACCACGGCGCGGTACTTGTTGCGCTCGGACTTGCCGTAGGTCTCGATCACCTTGGCGATCGCGGCATCCAGCTCGGGTCCGTCCTTGAGGCCGAGCTTCTTCATCAGGAAGTTCTTCTTCACCGTCTCGATCTCGCCCGGCTGGCTGCCCGCAACGGTCGAGGCGTCGTTGTCGTAGATCGCCGGACCGCAGCCGATCGTCACCTTGGTCAGAAGGTCCATGTCGGGTTCCATCCCGCATTTCTTCCGCAGATCCTCGGCGTAGACCGCGATCAGTTCGTCACGTTTGCCCATCGTTTCGTCTCTCCCCAACTTACTGACTGGCGACCCCCTCAGGCACCGGCGGTCCCGCAAGACGTTAGCCGAGGGGTCAAGCGACGCAAAAGCAGAAGCGCCCCGTCCGCGATAAGCGGGGCGATGCGTGGCTTTTTCGCAAAATGGGTGGTGGAGGGGCTAGCGGCGCGCCAGCGGAACGACGCCCGCGGCCCCGGGATCGCCGGGGGCGAGTTCCTCGAAATCGAAATGGTCGAGGCGTTCCGCCCGCTTGCCCGCCCGCGCCGAGGCGGTCAGGAGGCCCGAGACATCGTCGTTCGCCTGTCTCAGGTGCGTCTCGAGCTTGCCCGCGCGCTCCTCGATGATCTCGACGTCGCGGTGCAGCAGCTTCAGCGCCTTGCGGATCTCGCCGGCCTGTTCCCGCATCCGCGCGTCCTTCATGACCGCGCGCATGGTGTTCAGCGTCGCCATGCAGGTCGTGGGCGAGACGATCCACACCCTCTGGTCGAAACCGAAGCGCACGACCTCGGGCAGTCGCGCGTGAAGCTCGGCATAGACCGCCTCGGACGGCAGGAACATGAGCGCGCCGTCCGCCGTCTCGCCCTCGACGATGTAGCGCTCGGCGATGGCGCGGATGTGGACCTTGACGGCGTTCCCGAGTTCACGGAGCGCGCGGGCCTGCGCCTCCTGCCCCTCGGCGCGGACCAGCGCCTCGTAGGCTTCGAGCGGGAACTTCGCGTCGATGACGATGGGGCCGGGCGGATGGGGGAGGCGGATCAGGCAGTCCGCGCGCCGGCCGTTGGCCAGCGTGGTCTGGAAGGAATAGGCGTCGGACGGCAGGGCCTTGGCGACGATGTCGTTGAGCTGGATCTCCCCGAAGGCGCCGCGCGTCTGCTTGTTCGACAGGATGTCCTGGAGGCTGAGGACATCGCCCGAAAGCTTCTCGATCTTGGCCTGCGCGCGGTCGATCTGCTCGAGCTTCTGCTGCAACTCGCCGAGCGAGCGCGCGGTTCGCGTCGATGTTCCGTGCAGCGTCTCGGCCATGCCTTTCTGCACCTCCTCGAGCCGCCGCTCCATCGCCTCGAGCATCGAGGCCTGCGCGCGGGCCTGCATGTCGGAGACATGGCTGAGCCCGCCGGCCAGCCGCTCCTGCCCCTGGCCGAGCCCCTGCACCGTCTGGCCGAGCTGGACGAGGTGATGGGACAGGGGCTCCATCGCGCGGGCGGATCGGTGGGCGGCCCTGAGCGCCGAGACCGACAGGATCAGCAGGGTCAACAGAACGGCTGCGCCGATCGCGCCCGCCAGAACGGCAGGGTCGGAGAATTCGAGGACGATGTCGCCGATCTGGATCATGTCCGCCCGAAGAGCCTCTCGATATCCGCCAGCCTGAGCTTCACATGCGTCGGGCGGCCGTGGTTGCACTGGCCCGAGCCGGGTGTCGCCTCCATCTCGCGGAGGAGCGCGTTCATCTCCTCGCCCGACATGCGCCGCCCCGAGCGGACGGAGCCGTGGCAGGCCACGCGCGAGAGGATCGCGTCGAGCCGCGCCCTCAGCGTGTCCGAGGCGCCGAGATCGTCGAGCTCGTCGAGGATGTCGCGCAGGATCGCCTCGGCGTTCACGGGGCCGAGGATGGCGGGCGTCTCGCGCACGGCGAGCGTGCCGGGGCCGAAGGGCTCGATCACGAGACCCAACGTCTCGAGGTCCGCCGCCATCTCGAGGAGGCGCTCGGCGTCGGCGCCGAGGCTCACGATCTCGGGGATGAGGAGTGCCTGACGCGCGACGCCCCGCTCGGCCATCTGCCGCTTGAGCCGTTCGTAGACGAGGCGTTCATGCGCGGCGTGCGCGTCGACGAGGACGATCCCGTCCTCGGTCTGCGCGACGATGTAGGTCTCGTGAAGCTGCGCCCGCGCCGCGCCGAGCGGGCGATCCACCGGCTGCTCGACCGGCGCCTCCTCGACCCGGGCGGAGGGAGCGGCGGTCTCGGGGAAGGACCAGGCGGGCTCCGGCTCGGCGAGACCGGGCGCCTGCCAGCGCGCGGCGGTGCCGAGGCTCCGGGGCGAGGGCCGGTCCATCTGGTAGATGCGCGCGGTCCCCTCGGGCCGGAAGGCGCCGAGCGTGGCGCCGGAGACGGTCGTGGAGGCGCGGTGCCCGGCCTCGGCCAGCGCGTGGCGCAGCGCCGAGACGACGAGGCCGCGCGCCACCCCCGGTTCGCGGAAGCGGACCTCGGACTTCGCCGGGTGGACGTTCACGTCCACGCGCTCGGGCGGGCAGTCGAGGAAGAGCGCGGCGGCCGGGTGCCGGTCGCGCGACAGGACGTCCATGTAGGCGGGCCTCAGCGCGCCCAGGAGGAGCTTGTCGCGCACCGGGCGGCCGTTGACGAAGAGATACTGCGCCACCGCCGCGCCGCGGGAATAGGTCGGCAGCGCCGCGTAGCCCGTCAGCCGCAGCCCCTCGCGCTCGGCCTCGACGCGCAGCGCGTTCTCCGCGAAGTCGCGCCCGATCACGGTGGCGAGCCGCGCGCCGAGCGCCGCGAAGAGGTCGCCCTGCTCGGCCTCCGCCCGGAA
>NZ_JBQLZP010000660.1:0-14794 GCF_052168335.1 Roseicyclus sp.
GATCCACCGGGCGGACCTGCTGGACGCCCTGCGCGCGCAATTGCCCGAGGGCGTGCTGTGCCTGGGCAGGGAGGCGGTGTCGCTGGAACCCGGGGGCGCGCAGGCGGTGCTGGGCTTCGCCGACGGCACGCGGGAGGCGTTCGACCTCGTGGTCGGCGCGGACGGCATCCATTCCGTCGTGCGCACCGCGCTCTGGGGCGAGGATCGGCCGCGCTACACCGGCATGGTCTCCTACCGCGGCACCTTCCCCGCCGAGAAGGCCGCCGACCTTCCCGACACCGACGCCTTCACCAAGTGGTGGGGAGAGGTGCCTCAGAAGCAGATCGTGACCTTCCCGCTGACGCGCGGCCGCGACATCTTCGTCTTCGCGACCCTGCCGCAGGACGACTGGTCCGAGGAGGGCTGGACCCTGCCCGGCGATGTCGACGACCTGCGCCGCGCCTATGCCAATTTCCACGTCGATGCCCGCAGGCTTCTGGACGCGCTGGACGAGGTCACGCGGTCGGCCCTGCACGTGCGCGATCCGATGCCGCAATGGGCGCGCGGGCGGGCCACGCTGCTGGGCGACGCGGCCCACCCGATGGTCCCGTTCATGGCGCAAGGCGCCTGCATGGCCATCGAGGATGCCGTGGTGCTGGCCCGCGCGCTGGAAGCCGCCGACACCGAGATGGACGCCGCGCTCGCGCGGTACGAGACGGAACGCAAGCCCCGCACCGCGCGGGTCCAGGAAAGCTCGCTTGCCAATGACTGGCTCAAGAAGGCCGGCAATGCGGATTGGGTCTATGGCTACAACGCCTGGACCACGCCGCTCCACGTTACCACTCACAACGGGAGTTCCCATGAAACACGTGTTTAGCACCGCCCTGCTGGCGGCCGGCATGGCTGCCGCTGCCGCCCCCGCACTCGCCGACGCGATCCAGATCAACGCCGTGACCCTTGCGCCCCGGCAGGTCTACATCACCCAGCCGTTCGCCCAGTTCGTCGAGGAAGTGAACGAGCGGTTCGCGGGCGAGATCGAGATCACGTGGCGCGGCGGGCCGGAAGTGATGCCGCCCTTCGGCCAGGCCGAGGGCGTGCGCAACGGTGCCATGGGCATGACCTATACCAGCCCCAGCTACTACGAGGGCCTCGTGCCGACCTCGGGGACGATGAACCTGTCGTTCATGAACTACGCCGAGATCGCGGCCACCGACTACCACGAGCGGATGACCGAGCTTCATGCCGAGCAGGGCCTCGCCTTCATCGGCGAGATCCCGGCCACGCAGCTCAACTTCCAGATCTACATGGGCGAGGAAGTGACCAGCCTGGCCGATCTGGAAGGCAAGCGCATCCGCGTCTTCCCGACGCTCCTGCCGCTGGTGCAGGCGCTCGGGGCCGAGCCGATCGTGCTGCCGATGGAGGAGATCTACACCGCGCTCGAGCGGGGCACGATCGACGGGTTCATGCAGGGCCCGCTCGGGCAGGCGGCGCAGTTCGAGGGGCTGGTGACCACCGTTGTCCAGCCCGGCGTCTACCGCGCCGGGTTCCCGGTTCTGATGAACATGGACCTCTTCAACGAGATGTCGCCCGACCTGCAGGAGCGTTTCGTGACCTTCCTGCGCGAGGACTTCGCGCCGCGGATGGATGACATCTGGGCCGAGGACATCGCCACCGAACGCGCCGCGCAGGAAGCGGCCGGGTTCAGCTTCCTGATGCTGCCCGAGGACGAGGCCGCCCGCTACGAGACGATGGCCATGGACGCCGCCTGGGCGATGACGGCCCGGAACGCCGGCGAGGAGGTCGCCGCCGAACTGCGCGGAATGCTGGACCGCCAATAGGCCGACGCGCCTCCAACGAGGGCGGAGGCGGGGTGTCCCCGGCTCTGCCCGGATGACAGTACGAAAGGCAGCAGGTGGACCGGACCCTGACCCAGCTGAGGCGCGTGTTCAGCCGCCTGAACCTGATCTGCGCCATCATCGGGGCGTCGCTGCTGTTCATGATCGCCGCGACCATCTGTTTCGAGGTGACCATGCGCGCGCTCGGGGGCGCGTCGCGGCTCTGGGTGATCGAGGTCAGCGAATACGCGCTGTTGTTCATCACCTTCCTCGGCGCGCCCTACCTCCTGGAAAAGAACCAGCATGTCGTCATGGACCTGGTCTTCGCCAGCCTGTCGGGCCGCCCGCGCATGGCGCTCCAGATCGTCAACGCGTCGATCGGGCTGGCGCTGTGCGCCGTGCTGACCGTGGTGGGCATCAGCGTGGTGCTGGAACAGTTCGAGCTCGGCGTGCGGCAGGTGACCGTGCTGCGCCCGCAAAGCTGGTGGATCACCGCGGCCCTGCCCATCGGGATGGGGCTGATGGCGGTGCAGTTCCTGGACCAGATCATCCGGTCGTTCCGCGGCGAGGTGATCTGAGCGATGGAGTGGTACGTCACGCTGATCGTCGTGCTGGTGCCGCTGTTCGGCCTGATGATGATGGGCCTGCCGGTCGCGTTCGCGTTCCTGGCGGTCAATCTCGTGGGCTCCTACCTGCTGATGGGCGGGTTCTCGGGGATCGAGCAACTGGTGCTGAACACGGTCGGTTCGGTGACGAGCTTCACGCTGATCCCGATCGCGCTGTTCATGATCATGGGCGAGGCGATGTTCCGGTCGGGCATCGCCATCGACCTGATGGACACGCTCGACAAGTGGTTCGGCAAGCTGCGCGGCCGGCTAGCCCTGATGGCCGTGGGCGGGGGCGTGCTGTTCTCCACCCTGACGGGCAACTCGATGGGGTCCGTCGCGCTTCTCGGGTCGTCGCTGACGCCGCAGATGGAAAAGCGCGGCTATGCGAAATCCATGTCGCTCGGACCGA
Source organism: Roseicyclus sp. (assembly GCF_052168335.1). GTDB lineage: Bacteria > Pseudomonadota > Alphaproteobacteria > Rhodobacterales > Rhodobacteraceae > Roseibacterium. Next base: position 2,832 of record NZ_JBQLZP010000660.1, read on the forward strand.
TCCTTGGCTCGTCGGGTCTGGCGATCATGATCCCGCCCTCCTCGCTGGCCGTCGTCCTCGGGGTGATCGGCGACATCTCGATCGGGCGCATCCTGATCGGAATCATCGTGCCGGGTCTGCTGATGGCGCTGCTCTATGTTCTCTACATCCTCGTCCGCTGCCGCCTGCAGCCGCATCTCGCCCCGACCTTCGACGTCCCCAGGGTGCCGATGGCCGTGAAGCTGCGGGCCACGGCGCTGAACATCGTGCCGCTGTCGGTGATCGTCTTCTCGGTGGTGGGGGTCATCTTCCTCGGCCTTGCCACGCCCAGCGAGGCGGCGGCGACGGGCGCCTTCGCGACGCTGTTGCTGGCCGCGCTGCGCGGCCGGCTGACGCACAGGGTCTTCGGGGACACGATCTTCTCCAGCGCCGGCATCTCGGTGATGGTTCTCCTGATAGTGTCGGGGGCCGTCACCTTCTCGCAACTCCTGGCCTTCACCGGGCCACCTACGGGATGGTCGACGTTGTCCTCGGCCTCGACATCTCGAACGAGGCGATCGTGTTCATGATGATCATGCTGGTGGTCTTCATGGGGATGTTCATGGGGCCCTTGCCGATCATGCTGATCACGCTGCCGATCTTCGTGCCGGTGGTGCAGCAGTTCGGCATGGACCTGATCTGGTTCGCGGCGCTCTTCCTGGTGGCGATCGAGACCGGCGCGACGTCGCCCCCCTTCGGCGCGGCGCTGTTCGTGATGAAGGCGGTGGCGCCCAAGGGCACCACGATGGGCGACATCTACCGGGCGGCGGTGCCCTTCATCCTTCTCGATTTCCTGGCCATCCTGCTGATCTTCTTCATCCCCGGGCTGGTGACCGTTCCGGTCGGCCTGATGTTCCGATGAGCCGCCCCAACTTCCTCGTCATCATGACCGATCAGCAGCGCGCCGATCACCTGGGCTGCTACGGCAATTCCATCGTCCGCACCCCGCATGTCGACGGACTGGCGGCGCGGGGAACGAGGTTCGAGAGGTTCTACGTCGCCAATCCGATCTGCCAGCCCAACCGTGCCGCGCTCGCCACGGGGCAGATGACCTCGGTCAACGGGTGCCGCCAGAACGGCATTCCCCTGGGCCTCGACGCCACGACCTATGCGGATGTGCTGCGCGCGGTGGGCTACCGCACCGGGCTTGTCGGCAAGGCGCATTTCCAGAACGTCTCGCCGGTTCCGGCCCGGATGCCCGAGGCGAGAGGGCACGGGGACCCGCTGCCCGAGCCGGTCGACCTGGCGCGCAGGAGCCAGCGTCGCGGGCCCGACTACGGTCACGAGATCCGAGCGCATTGGGTCGAGGACCCGGACCGCGACGTGCCGCGACCCTATTACGGGTTCGACCACCTGCGACTGTGCATCGGCCACGGGGATCAGGTGGAGGGGCATTATTCGCGCTGGCTGACGCAGCGTCTGGGCGGCGCGCCCGACCCGCGCGGACGTGCTGCGGCGCTGCCCGCCTCGCCCAGGGACGTGCCGCAGGTCTGGCGCACGGCGGTGCCGGAGGACCTCTATCCCACCGCCTATGTCGGGGAGGAGGCCTGTGCCTTCCTGCGGGATCGAAGCGACGATCCCTTCCTGCTGGTCGCGTCGTTCCCCGATCCGCACCACCCCTTCACCCCGCCCGGACGCTACTTCGACATGTACGACCCGGACGAGATTCCGCTGCCCGAGAGCTTTGCCCATCCGACCCGGGACCGCACCGACCTGCCGCGCCATATCCGGCGCGTCTACGAGATCGGGGCGGAAAAGCCCGATGCCTATTGGCCCTTCCACAGCGATGCCGAGGCCACGCGCCGGATGATCGCGCTCAACTATGGTGCGATCTCGCTGATCGACGAGTGGGTCGGGCGCATCCTGCGCGCGCTCGAGGACAGCGGGAAGGCCGGCTCGACGATCGTCGTCTTCATGTCCGACCATGGCGACTACATGGGCGACCACGGCACCGTGCTGAAACATGGCCTGCACACCCACGGGTTGATCCGCGTGCCGCTGATCTGGGTCGACCCCGACCGAAAGCCCGCGGTATCCCGGCTGCAAGGCAGCGCCATAGATTTCGCGCCGACCCTGCTTCAGAGGGCGGGGCTGAAATGCCCGATCGGGATGCAGGGACGTGACCTGCTGGCCGGGGACGCGGTGGATCTGCCCGTGCTGATCGAGGATGCGGGCCTTGCCTTCGCCAGTGACGACGGCCGGACCGCCAGCCGCACGCTGGTTCACGAGGGATGGCGGATGAGTGTCTTCGAGGGCTCGGATCTGGGGGAACTCCACGACCTCGAGGCCGATCCGCACGAGCTGTCGAACCTCTGGGCCGATCCGGCCCATGCGGAGCGCAAGGCCGTGATGATGCAGCACCTCGCCCACCGGATGATCGCGCTCCGCGATACCGGCCTTCTGTCCACGCATCAGGCGTGAGGTCATGCGACGGCATCCCCTCGACATCCTGATCGTGGGCGGCGGGATCGCCGGGTGCTGTGCGGCCATTGCGCTGACGCAAGCCGGCCACCGCGTGCGGATCGTCGAGAAGCAGGACGCGTGGCGCTTCCAGAGCTCGGGCATCTTCGTCTATGCCAACGGGCTGGCGAGCCTCGGGCGTCTGGGGCTGCTGGACGGCATCCTGGCCGCGGGCTTCCCGGTGCCCGAGGGGCGCAACGCCTACTACGATCACCTTGGCCAGCCGATCGTCGAGACGGTCTATCCCACCGCCGGGGGCGGGCGCATCCCGGCGATCCTGGGCATCAAGCGGGCCGAGATGCACCGCGTGATGGCCGCCCGCGTCGCCGCGCTGGGGGTGCCGGTGCAGTTGGGCACGCAGGTGCGCGACCTGAAGGACGGGGCCGAGGGCATCGCCGTGACGCTGTCGGGCGGCAGCGTGACGCGGGCCGACCTCGTCGTCGGCGCCGACGGGGTTCGGTCGGCCACCAGGGCGATGATCGGGATCGACGTCGCGCCGCGCTACAGCGGGGTGGGCGTGTGGCGGGCGGTGCATCGCAGGCCCGCGGACGTGACCGACAAGATCATGATGATGGGCCCGGCCAAGCGCTTCGGGATCATGCCGATCAGCGAGGAATTGCTCTACACCTTCGGCACCGTGGCCGAGCCTGAAGGCCGCCACTACGCGCCCGCCGAGTGGCCGCGCCTGATGGCGGAGCGTTTCGCCGAGTTCGAGGGGCCCGCCGCACCGTTCCTTGCCGAGCTCGGCGCAAGGTCCGAGGTGCTCTACACCGCGGTCGAGGAGGTGGTCCTGCCGCTGCCGTGGCACCGGGGGCGGGTCGTGCTGATCGGGGATGCGGCCCACGCCTCGACGCCGTTCATGGGGCAGGGCGGGGCGATGGCGATGCAGGACGCCGTCGTGCTGGCCGAGGCGCTTGCCGCCCATGACACGCTCGAGGCGGCGCTGGCGGGGTTCGGACAGGCGCGGGGGCCTGTCTGCGCCTTCGTGCAGGACGTGTCGCGCGCGGTGGGCGAGGCCGGAGCGCGGGAGACGCCGGGTGGCGCAGCCGCGCGCGATGCCGAAATGCGCAGGACGGCGCAGGACAGGGTGGACGGGTTCTATGCCCGGTTGCACGCGCTGACCGAGGCAGGGCGCTTCGCCCGCTGAGGGCGCCTAGCCGGGCAGGCGCAGACGCCCGGAAATCTCAGCCCCGGCATGGTCGAGCGCGCCGATCCCGGCCCCGGCGGTCCAGAACCCGCCGAGGATCTCGGTGCCGGAAAGATCGACGCGCCCGGCGACCTGTGCTGCCTCCAGCGTGACATTGGCCATCACCAGAGCATCGCGCATCGACAGCGTGCCCAGCCGGGCGCGGGCCAGCGACAGGACCCCCTGCACCACGACGCCGTCGAGCCGGGCCTCGGCCGCCTCGAGGCCATCGGCCCGCAGGTCGGTGCGGAAGGTCGCGCCGGTCAGGTCGCAGGTGCCGCCGATCGTCGCCCGCCGCAGCCAGGCCAGCCCGCGAAACCGCGTGCCGCGCGCGCTGAGACCGCCCGCGAGCGTCGCGCCGGACAGGTCGAAGCCGCGCAGGTCGAGGCCGTCGAGCACCAGGGGTTCCGCCAGCACGATGCCGCGCGCGTCGACGTGTTCGCCGTGGCGCCACGGCCGCCGCAGATCGGCCAGAAGCTCGGCCGCGGTCACGTGAACACGAAGCCCCGGTTGACCGGCAGGACCTGGCCCGTCAGCGTCAGCGCGGCCTCGCTGAGCAGGAAGGCCACGGTTCCGGCCACGTCCTCGGGCGGCTGGGGCCCGGGCACGGCGCGGCCCTGGCCGTATTGGTCGTGGCGCGCCCTCGGAACGTATTCGGTGCTGGCGGTGGTCAGGATGCCCGGCGCGATGGCCGTCACGCCGACCCCGTCCGGCCCGAGCTCGCGCGCCAGCGCCCGCGTCATCGAGATCACCGCCCCCTTCGAGGCCACGTAGCTCATCAGGTTGGGCGCACCCCAGAGCGCGGTGTCGGAGGCCACATTGACGATCCGTCCCGAGCCCGAGGCGCGCAGCGCCGGGGCGGCGGCACGGGTCATCAGCCAGGTGCCGCGCACGTTGACCTCCATCACCCGGTCCCAGGTGTCCGGATCGATGTCCTCGAAGCCGATGCCGCCGATACCCGTCGCGATCGCGCCGTTGTTGAACAGCCCGTGAAGCGGCCCGTCCAGCGCCGCCCCGAGGGACGCGACACTGGCCGGATCGCGCAGGTCCACGCGGTGGAAGCCGGCGGAAAGCTCGGCCGCGACGGCGCGGCCCTCCTCTTCGAGGATGTCGGCCAGGGCAAGCCGGGCGCCGGCCTCTGCCAGGTGGCGGGCGATCACCGCGCCCAGCCCGCGCGCGGCACCCGTCACCAGGATGCGCCGTCCCGCAAGACTCATTGCGCGGCCACGCCGTCCGCGGCGGCGGCATCCTCGGCCTCGATCTGGGCGCGGGCCAGCCGGTTGAGCGCGCGGCGCAGATGCGCGAGGCCGATGTCGTGCTGGTACAGCATCTCGCGCCGCCGCGCGTCATCGGGCATGCCTTCCAGCATCACGCGATCCTGCTCGAGCACGTTCCAGTGCCGTTCCTCGAGCCGCGCGCGGAAGAGGAAGCGCCAGCTGTCACGCTCGAAGCCCTGCACCTTGCGCATCCGCCAGAAGAACACCTTGCAGCGTTGCGGGCCCATCGGCAGCACGTAGCCGACGATGCGCATGTTGCCGCCGGGTCCGGCCGACGCGGGATAGGGAATGTCGAGGTGGCAATACATGCCGCCTTCGGGCGTTTCGAATTCGACCCAGTCGAAGTTCTCGCCGGTCTGACCGACGCGCGCGACGCGGAAGCCGCCTTCGCGGTTCTCCAGCTCCAGCAGGTCCTGCTTGGACCCGAAGGCGAGCGTGAAGCTCTCGGCGTGGAGGTAGCAGCCGTGCATCGGGTCGGCCAGGTTGTCGAGCGCGTAGCGGTAGTTCACGTCCCAGACGGCGGTGCACAGGAAGCCGGCCCAGTCCGGGTCCGTCAGTTCGGGCGAGAGGGGCAGGGGCGGGGGCGCCGTGGCCTCGTCGCTGGACATGAAGACGAACACCGCGTCGCTGTGTTCGGCCACGTGATAGGAGCGCAGCGCCTTGCGCCCTTCCATCGGACAATCGGGCATGGCGGGAACCCGCTGCACCGTGCCGGTGCCATCGACCACGACGCCGTGATAGCGACAGCCGATGTTCTCGCCGTGGATCTCGCCATAGCTCAGCGGAGCGCCGCGGTGGGGGCAGAAATCCTCGATGCACTGCACGCTGCCGTCCGAGCGGCGCCACAGCACCAGCTTCTGCCCCAGCGCGACGACGCCGAAGGGGCGGTCACCGCGGACTTCCACCGACTTGGCGACCGGATACCACTGATCGCGGACGCCTTCGTTCACGCGGGCCTCGATCCGGGCCCTCATCTCTGCTGACAGTGCCATCGTGTCCTCCGCTCAGGCTCCGAAGCCGTGTTCGAGATAGGCGGCGTCGAGGTCGGCGTTGATCCCCTGCAACTCGGCCTCGAGCGTGTCGGCCGTCCAGTCGGGCTTGCCGCTGGAGGGCCGGATGACGGCGCGCGCGGCGAGGGCCCGGGCGAGGTCGGCCTGCCCGGTGATCCCCTGGCCGTAGATCTCCATCAACGCCTCGGCCAGGTCGTCCTCGGCCTGCGTGAGGGGGCGGCCGCGGCCCTGGTGGGCCAGTTCCGGACGGCCCGCGGCGCGCGCGGCGGCCATCATCGCCTTGAACGCATCGGGGCGTCCGGCAGTGCCGTTCGTCGCCATGAGGTCAGCCCTTCCTGTAGACGGCGCCATCTTCGCCCGATGTGCCGATCACCGTCCAGACCGTTGCCGGGCCGAACCCGTTGTTGCGCAGGTAGTGGGCCTGACCGGCCGGCGTCTTGACCAGGTCGCGGGGACCGAGTTCGACGCTGGCCTCGGTGCCGTCCTCGTCGACCCAGACGACCTCGACGCTGCCCTCGATGCAGAGGTAGGCATCCTCGACGCTGCGGGTGAAGGGCGCCAGTTTCGCGCCCATGGGAAGGCCCCACATCTCCTTGCGGGTGGTATCGTGCTTCACCGCGCCCGGCGCGTCGCCCACGTAGACCTTGCGCATGAAGCCCGCCTCTTCCCGGATCGTCGGCAACTCGGTGTAGCGCACGACGTAATCGGCCATCAGCTTCTGAATCTCGTGCGAGCCGTTGCGATCGAACGGCATGGTCTTGCCCGGCTCGGCTCCGAAACTGCGCGCCAGTTCGCTGGGATGCTCCTTGGGGTGGTAGTGATAGACGGGGGGCAGGGGCTTGCCCACGTCGACCGAGATCGACATCACCACCGGCTCGACCCCGTCGACCCGGAAGCCATGGCCGATCTCGCGGGCGTTGAGGATCATGTCCCGGGGCCCGAGATTGACCTCCACGACCTCGCCGTCCTTTTCCCAGCCGACGATCAGCGCCCCCGAGAGGATCAGGAAGCTCTCCTCGATCTCGTGGCTGTGACAGGCGGCGTAGTGGCCCGGCTCCTTGTAGATCAGGCTGAGCGTGAAGTTGTCGGCCTTGAGCGTCGAGGGATCTCCCACCTTGGGGGACCCGCCGGCGCCGATGTAGCGCATCTGCGCGCGCGACAGCTCCTCGAAGCCGACATTGGAGGGAAACGCCTTCCAGTCGAAGGCCTTGTCGACGAAGCGCCCGGTATGGGCCTTGAGGCGATCGCCGAGCGTGGCCTCGGGGGTCGTTGCGATGTTCATGGTGATGCTCCGGTTCGGAATGCGCTTGACCCGACTGTAGATGAGGGGGATTCGTTGGGAAGCGCGCGTTTTACCGGTGAAACGCTGCCGGAGGCCTGATGAGCGACAAAGACCCTTATGCCGTCCCCGCTCTCGTGCGCGGGCTGACGCTGTTGCAGGCCTTCACACCGCAGCGGCCCGAGCAGACGATGGCGCAACTGGCGCAGACGCTGGGCATCACGCGCTCGGCGGTGTTCCGCACCGTGCACACGCTCGTGCAGGAGGGCTTCCTGCTTCCGGTCGGGGACGGCAGCCACTTTCGTCTGGGTCCGGCGGTCCTCAGGGTCAGCTATGGCTATCTCGCCAGCCGCGAGTTGCTGGAAGTGGCGCAGAAGCCGCTCGAGGCGATGCGCGACGCCCTGGACTGGTCGGGCCATCTGGGCGTGCTGGATGGGCGGCACATCCTCTATCTGATCCGCCTGCCAGCCTCCGACGGACTCTCCTCGCTCGTCCATGTCGGCAGCCGCCTTCCGGCGACGATGACGGCCATGGGGCGCGTGCTGCTGACACAGAAGACCGAGGCCCAGATGCGCCGGTTGCTGGAAGGCCAGCCCAAGGCCTCGATCGACCGCGTGCTCGCGGCCTGGGCGAAGGATCGCACCCGCGCATCGGTCATCCACAACGGCAGCTTCGAAACCGGGTTGTGCAGCGTGGCCGCGCCGATCTTCGACATGTCCGGCGACATCGTCGCGGCCATCAGCGCGACGAAGCAGACCGACGCGATACCGGCCTCGGTGGAGCGTGAGGTCCTGAACACGGCCTATATCATCAGCCGAGCCATGGGCTGGGACGCGCGGTGATCCGTCGGACGGCACGCGCGAAGCACGCGGGAACGCCGCCGATGACCTGACGTCGTGCCGGGCGGGGTGGTCGTGCGCGTGTCGTGTCGGTATGGTGCGCGCCGCGGGTCCGTCCCAAATGCCGGCGACCCCCGGGAGACCACGGAATGCCCCAGAACGCAGCCATCGATGCGGCGCGTCTGTCCGTCGCGCCGATGATGGACTGGACCGACCGCCATTGCCGGTTCCTCCACCGGCTCATGTCGCGGCGGGCGCTGCTCTATACCGAGATGGTGACGGCGGCGGCGGTCGTGCGGGGAGAGCGCGAGAGGCTGCTCGCCTACGATCCGGCCGAGCATCCCGTCGCGTTGCAGCTCGGCGGGTCGGACCCCGCGGAGCTGGCCGAGGCGACCCGGATCGCGGCGGGCTACGGTTACGACGAGATCAACCTCAACGTGGGCTGCCCCTCCGACCGCGTGCAGTCGGGCTGCTTCGGCGCGGTGCTGATGGAGCGGCCGGGCCTCGTGGCGGACTGCGTCGCGGCGATGATCGCGGCGAGCCCCGTTGAAGTCACCGTCAAGTGCCGCATCGGCGTCGACGACCAGGTGCCGGAGGCAGTGCTGCCGGCGTTCCTGCGCACCGTGTCGGAGGCGGGTGTCCGGCGCTTCGCGATCCATGCGCGCAAGGCCTGGCTCCAGGGTCTCAGCCCGAAGGAGAACCGGGACATCCCGCCGCTCGACTACCCGCTCGTCCACGCGATGAAGCGTGAATTCCCCGCGCTCCACCTCTCGATCAACGGCGGCATCGCCAGCCTCGAGGAGGCGAGGGCGCATCTCGACGCCGGCATGGACGGCGTGATGATCGGGCGCGCGGCCTACCACATGCCGGCCGAGATCCTCGGACGCGCCTATGCCGAGATTTTCGGAGACGCGGGGGCGGGCCGCAGCGCCGAGGACGTCGTGCTCGCCATGCTGCCCTACATCGAGGCGCATCTCGCCGCGGGCGGGCGGCTCCACCAGGTGACGCGGCACATGCTCGGGCTCTTCGCGGGACGCCCCGGCGCGCGGGGCTGGAAGCGCGTTCTCTCCGAAGGCGCGCATCGCGACGGCGCGGGGGTCGGACTGGTGCTCGACGCGCTGGCGCAGGTGACGCAGCGGGCGGCGTGAGGTGGGCTGGCTCGACCGCGGCTGGGAGGTCTTCGCGCCGGAACCCGCCGTCGCGGACTGGCTGCGGACGGTCGGGCCGGTCGCGCGCGCGGCGCTCCGCGACGAGGGCCTGAGGCGGCGCTGGCTCCGTCACGGCGGCACCTGGTTCGTGGGCGTCGACGTGCTGCCGAACGGGCCGGACGGTGCGGTGGCGGGCGGTGCGCCGCTTGCGGGCAGGGCGTTGGAGGCGGCCCGGGCCGTGGCGGGCGATCTGCCCCTCCATCGCGCTCAGGTCTCGGTCACATGGCCCGGCTATCCGGGCCGCGACCCGGGCGAGAGCGATGCCGCCCACCGCTTCCGCCGCGACCGCGACGGGGCGCATCTCGACGGCCTTCTGCCGATAGGGCCGGAGACGCGGCGCTTTCTCAGGGAGATGCACGCCTTCGTTCTCGGAGTCGCCGTGACCGAAGCCGAGGCGGACGCGGCGCCCCTCGTCGTCTGGGAGGGGAGCCACCGCCTGATCCGGTCGGCCTTCGCGCAGGCCTTCGCGGGCGTCGCACCCGAGGACTGGCCGGAGATCGACGTGACGGAGATCTACCGGGAGACGCGCCGCGCGGTCTTCGCGTCGTGCCCCCGGCAGGTCGTCGCGTTGCGGCCGGGTGAGGCCGTCCTCCTCCATCGCCACGCGATCCACGGCGTCGCGCCCTGGGCGGAGGGTGCGCAGGCCGATCCCGATGGCCGGATCAACGTCTATCTCCGCCCGGAGGTGGCGCGCGCCTCGGACTGGCTGGATTTCGACTAAGTGGCAGCGGTTTGCACGGCGAAGATCAGGTGCTCCGCCGGGCGAGCTTCGCGGCCCGGCCGCCACGCCGCACGGCGAGTTTCGCGCGCCGCCCGGGCAACTCCGCCATGACCTCGCGTCGCGCCTCGCGGCTCATCCGGCCCCAGGCGGTGATCTCGTCGATCGTGCGGTAGCAGCCGGTGCAGATCCGCGCCTCGGGGTGAACCACGCAGATCTTCACGCAGGGGCTCTCGATCTCTTCGCGTTTCCAGACGTCGTCGCTCATCTCGCGGCCCCGATATGCGCCAGCCTGTCCAGCGCCCCTTGCAGGATATAGGACGCGGCGACCGCGTCGATCACCTCGGCGCGACGTTTTCGCGACGTATCCGCCTCGAGGAGTGCCCTTTCGGCCGCAACCGTGCTCAGCCGCTCGTCCCAGAAGGTGACGGGAAGGTCTGCGAATCCCTCCAGCGCGGCGAGGTTCCGGGCGAAGGCTCGGGTCGACTGGGCGCGCGGACCCTCGCTCCCGTCCATGTTGCGCGGCAGGCCCAGCACGATGCCCGCAAGCTCGCGTTTCGTCATGATCTCGCGGATTTGCGCCGCGTCCCTGGTGAACTTCTCGCGCTTCAGCGTCACCAGCGCCGTGGCCGAACCCAGCAGCCTGTCGGACACCGCCACCCCGATCGTCTTCGTCCCGAGGTCGAGCCCGATCAGACCGCGCCCCTTCGGCAGGGCGGACGCGAAGTCCCCGATATCCTCGAGGATCACTCCGACGCCCCGGACAGCGTCGCGCCCGCCGCCTCGATCTGCGCGAGCGCGGCCGCGTCCTCGGCGAAGACGCCCAGCGCCTCCTCGTAGACCGCCTGCGCCTGTTCGGTGCGCCCGAGGACCCCGAAGGCGGTGATCAGCCGCGCCCAGTCCTCGGGCGGGCCGCCTTCGGCCGCGAGTCGCTGCGCGAGGCCCGAGACCATGCCCTCGATCATCGCGGCGCGGTCCTCCTCGGGCATGTCGGAGGCGGCCTCGATGTCGGCGTCCGACGGGCCGCGCGGCGGTCCCGGCTGCGGCAGGTCGGCCAGCGTCACCCGCTCGCCCGCCAGCGCCGCGACCTCCTCGATCTGCATCCGGATCGGCTCGAGCCAGGGCGCGTCGGCCCGGCTCTCGGCCAGGAGGTTGCGCCAGATCGGGAAGGCGAGGTCGGCGCGGCCCTGCTGGGCGTACATGAGGCCCGCGTAGTAGCGCGCCGTGCCGTTCCGGGGCTCGAGCTCCAGCCCGCGGGCGAGCGCCGTCTCGGCCTCGGGGCTGACGTAGCCGCCTGCCGACAGGATCATCATCTCCGCGAGGTCGATGTAGTGCGCGCCCGTGGCCTCGGCGCCGAGAATCGCGATGAGCCGCTCCTGCGCGATCCGCGCCGCGCGGAAATTGCCCAGCGCCGCCTCGTTCTGCGCCAGCAGCGCCATGCCCTGCGGGTCGTCCGGCCGCGTCTCCATGATGGCGCGGAGCTGCGCGACCAGCTCCTCGCGCTCGGGCTGGTCGGGCAGAGCCTGGCGCATGGTCGTCTGCGCCTCCGCCGTCTCCTGGTCGGGGCGGTTGGCGCGCGCCTCCTCGACCATGGCGATGCGCGTGGCGATCGGCAGGTCGGGATAGCCGGGCGCGCCGACCCGCATGTAGAGGCCGACCGCCCCCGCCACGACCGCCACGAGAAGGCCCGCGACGACCCAGCGCTCCGTCCCCGACCGCCGCGCCTCGGCCGTCTGCGCGCGCGACAGCGCCCGGTCCGCCTCGAGGATGCGGCGCGAGACCTCGGTGCGCGCGCGCTCGGCCTCGGCCCCGGTCAGGATGCCGCGCTCGAGGTCGCGGTCCACCTCCTTCAGCTGGTCGCGGTAGACCTGCAGGTCGTAGGCGGCGGCCGGGACGCCGCCCTCGCGCGGGCGCAGGAAGGCCAGCAGGATCAACAGCGCCACGAGGAGCGAGACGGCGCCCGCCGCG
>NZ_JBQLZP010000661.1:0-4542 GCF_052168335.1 Roseicyclus sp.
CGCCTTCCTGCGGATCGGGCCAGCCGGCCTCCGCATCGGGCGTGCGGCGCTCGGTCGGTCGGTGGCGGTGACGCTGGGCTTCCAGCTCGTCCTGCCCTCCGCCGTGGCGCTGGTGCTTCTCTGGGCGGACCTCCTCTCCGGCCCGCTCGCTCTGGGTGCGGTCCTGATCCTCTCGGCCGCGCCGATCACCGGGGCCGCGCCCATCGCCGCGATGGCGGGCGGCGACCCCGCGCCCGCGCTCCGGCAGACGGTGCTCGGCACCATGCTCCTGCCGCTGACGGTGCTGCCGGTCTTCGCGCTGGCGCCCGCCTTCGGCGACGCGGGCGCGATCTTCGGCACGGCGCTGAGGCTGCTCGGCGTCATCGCGCTGGCGGGCGGGGTCGCGCTTGCCTTGCGCGCGCGCGGGATCGTGCCCGAGACGCGGGAGGCGGCGACGATGATCGACGCGGCCTCCGCCGTCCTGCTCGGCGTCGTCGTCGTGGGGCTGATGGCCGGGGCGGCGACCGCGCTCCGCGAGGCTCCGGGGGCGCTGGCACTGACGCTGGCCGCCGTCTCGGCGCTCGGCTTCGGGCTCCAGGCGGTGACGGCGCGTTTCTGGCCGAAGGCGGAGGCGGCGGCCCCGATGGCCGTCGTCGCGGGCAACCGGAACGTGGCGCTCTTCCTCGGCGTCCTGCCCGCGCCGCTGATCGACGAGCTGATGCTGGTGATCGGCTGCTACCAGGTGCCGATGTACCTGACGCCGCTGGTTCTGCCGTGGCTATTGCGGCTGCGCCGTTGAACCACCGACATCTCCGGGCGCGACGGAGACCGTCTTGACGATCGCGTGGACCGGCATCCCCTCGGCCAGCCCCAGCGCGTCGGCCGACCGGCGGGTGATGCGCGCCAGCACCCGGCCCGCCGCGGTCTCGACCGCCACGATCACGCCGGGGCCGCCGCCGCCCCGGACCTCCCGCACGGTGCCGGGCAGGATGTTGAGCGCCGAAAGCCCCTCGGGCCGCCCGCGCGACAGGATCACGTCATGCGCCGCGATGCGCACGCGGAGTCGCGTGCCCACGTTTCGCGCCACGCGCGGGAGGAACAGGGGCACGCCGCCCGCGTCGAGCTCGGTCAGGCCGTCCTCGTGATGCGCCGCCACGCGCGCGGTCAGGACCGCACCCGCCTCGCGCGCGCCGGCGGGCAGGACACCCGGATCGCCGAGGACCGCTTCGGCCGGACCCTGCGCGACGACGCGGCCCGCCTCGAGCGCGACGACCGTGGTGGCAAGCCGCGCGACCTCGGAGGCCGCGTGGCTGACATAGAGGATCGGCACCGAGACCTCGTCGCGCAGCCGCTCGAAATAGGGCAGGATCTCGGCCTTGCGCGCCTCGTCGAGCGCCGAAAGCGGCTCGTCCGCGAGGATCAGGCGCGGCGCGGAGAGGAGCGCGCGGCCGATGGCGACGCGGCTCTTCTCGCCGCCCGACAGCGCGCCCGGCCGCCGGTCGAGGAGGTGCCCGATCCCGAGGAGGTCGACGACCCGGCCGAAATCCTCGCGCGGGGCGTCCTTCGGCGCGAACCACGCCCCGTAGCGCAGGTTCTGCCGCACCGTCAGATGCGGAAACAGCCGACCCTCCTGGAAGACGTAGCCGAGGCGTCGGCGGTGCGGCGGAAGGCGGACGCCCTTGTCGGTGTCGAGGAGCACCCAGTCCCCGCTCGCGATGCGCCCGGCGTCGGGCATCAGGAGGCCCGCGACCGCGTTCACGATGGTCGTCTTGCCCGAGCCCGACCGCCCGAACAGGACCGTCACCCCCGGCGGCGCGCGGAAGGCGGCGTCGAGCGTGAAGCCCTCGAAGGCGTGGCGGACCGAGACCTCCAGCATCAGCGGCCCCCGACCCTGTCGGCGACGCGGCGGCCGATGATCTCGGACAGGAGGAGCGCGCCCATCGCCACCACGACCGAGACGATCACCAGCGTCATGGCCGAGCCCTCGCCGCCCGGCACCTGGAGGAAGGCGTAGATCGCCGACGGGATCGTGCGCGTCTCGCCGGGGATGTTGGAAACGAAGGTGATCGTCGCGCCGAATTCCCCCATCGCCTTGGCGAAGGCGAGGATCGCGCCCGCGACGATGCCGGGCAGCGCCATGGGCAGCGTGACGGTCAGGAAGACCCAGAGAGGCGAGGCGCCCAGCGTCGCGCCCGCCTCCTCGAGCCTGGGGTCGATCGCTTCGATGGACAGGCGGATGGCGCGCACCATGAGCGGGAAGGCCATGACCCCCGCCGCCAGCGCCGCCCCCGTCCAGCGGAAGGCGAAGACGATGCCGAACTCGGCGAGGACGCCGCCGATGGGCCCGCGCGTGCCGAATGTCAGGAGGAGCAGGTAGCCCGTCACCACCGGCGGCAGGATCAAGGGCAGATGCACCAGCCCGTTCAGGAGCTGCTTGCCCGGAAAGCTCCATCGCGCCAGCGCGTAGGCCGTGAGGATGCCGAGCGGCAGGCTGACCAGCGTGGCCCAGAACGACACGCGAAGCGAGAGCGCCACCGCCTGCCATTCCTCCGGGCCGAGCCAGTCCATGCCGCGCCGTCACTCCGCCAGGAACGTGAAGCCCTGCCGCTCGAAGGCCGCCCGCGCCTCGGGTCCGCGCAGGTAGGCGAGGAACGCGGCCTCCGCTTCCGTGTCGCGGGTGGCGAGATCGGCGGCGGGGTAGACGATCGGCGGATGGCTGTCGGCCGGGAAGGTCCCCACGATGGTCACGTTGTCCTCGGCGGCGGCATCGGTCGCATAGACGATGCCATAGGGCGCCTCGCCCGCCGCCACAAGCGCGAGCGCCGCGCGCACGTTGTCGGACTGCGCGACACGCGGGGCGACCGCCTCCCAGATGCCGAGGCTCTCGAGCGCGGCCTTGCCGTAGACGCCCGCGGGCACCGCGTCGACCAGCGCCATGGCGAGCCGCCCCTCGCCGACGAGACCGGCGAGGTCGAAACCCGCGCCGATCTCGACCGGCGCCGCCTCCGTCCCGTGGGCGACGAGCACCAGCGTGTTGCCGAGAAGATCGAAGCGGGTGCCGGGCTCGACCAGACCGTCGGCCTCGATTGCGTCCATCCAGTCGGTGCTGGCCGAGATGAAGATGTCCGCCGGCGCGCCCTGCTGGATCTGCCGGGCGAGCGCGGACGACCCGGCGAGCGACACGGTGAGGTCATGGCCCGTCGCCGCCTCGAAGCCCTGTTCGATCTCGGCCAGCGCGTTGGCCATGCTGGCGGCGGCGAAGACGGTTATCTGCTCGGCCCGGGCGGTGACGGGAAGCACCGCGAGGGCGGCGAGGAGCGCGGCGAAGACGACGCGAGTGGATTCTGCGGACATGCTGAGACCCTGTTCGCACAGGCGTTATGTTTCTCTGGAAACATCGCCGAGACACGGGGCGCTGGCAACCGATATCTTCATTCGGGAATATCGGCCCGTTCCACCGGCGGCCCGGGCGGAAGCGGTTTCGTCATCCGGTCCGGGTCGGCACCGACCGCAGGCAGGTAGCCACGCCCGAGATAGAAGCGCCGGGCCGTCTTCGTGCTCGTCAGCGTCATCGCCGCGGCGCCCCGCTCCGACGCCTCGCGCTCGAGCGCCGCGATCATCGCCGTGCTGACGCCCCGGAAGCGCGCGTCCGGCGAGACGTAGTTGAGCAGCACCTCGCCATCCGCCCGGACCGCACCGACGGCGACGATGCTGTCCCCCTCCTCCGCGACAAGCAGCGCCGCGCCCGGCGCATTCACCCAGACCCGCCACGTGTCCAGGG
Organism: Roseicyclus sp.; assembly: GCF_052168335.1. Classification (GTDB taxonomy): domain Bacteria; phylum Pseudomonadota; class Alphaproteobacteria; order Rhodobacterales; family Rhodobacteraceae; genus Roseibacterium. The sequence goes on from NZ_JBQLZP010000661.1 coordinate 3,761, forward strand.
TCTTGTTGGCGAGCCACGAGGCGAGGCGGGCGGGGTCGTCGCGATGATCCTCCACGCAAAGCTCCGAGATCGCGCGGCGCAGGACCGCAACCGCCTGCGGGCCGTCCTCGTCCCTCGCGCGCCGTATCCGCATCGCTGCCCCCTCCGCTTCGCGCCGACACGGATGAGGATGACATGCGCGCGCCCTGACCGCTCGCGCTTTCCGATGGCGAAAGGCGGTGCTGCGGCGCGCCGCCGGTGGCGCGGCTCAGAGTGCGACGAGCACCACACCCGCAATCAGGACGACGAGCGCGAGGACGCCGAGCCCCGCGAAGCGGAGCGGCGTGCCGCCCGGTTGCAACGCGCCCGGCGTGCGGCGCTCCCGCTCGGGCTCGGCGGCGCCGTCGCGCGCCGGATGCGCCACCTCGGCCTCGTAGGCTCGCCGGCGTTGCGCCTCGGAGGGCGGCGTGCCCGCGGCCTCGTCATCGGTGCCGAGCGGTGCGGCCGACGGGTCGGAGAAGTTGACCTTGTCCCCGGCCTCGCCCCGGTCAATGGCGTCGCGGAGCTGGTCCGAGGTGGGTTTCCTTTCTGGCATCTGGCGGCCTCTCGCTCCCGGTGGCGGGCGCCGCCGATCTCTCGCGGCGCCTCTCGCGTGGGAACGCATGCCGCCGCCCTCACGTTCCCGGCCGCGCCGCCCCGCGCGGCGCGCCGCCCCGCGCGTGGCGGAGGATCGCCGCCCGCCGAGCGGTATTCTCGTGCGCCCCCCTTGCGGGCGTCTTGCGGCACCCGATCTCTCTGGCGCG
>NZ_JBQLZP010000662.1:0-7414 GCF_052168335.1 Roseicyclus sp.
CGCCCGGCGGGCACGGCCCGGCGCGTCGCCTCGGCCAGCGCGGCGAGCGCGCGCGCGGCCACCGGATCGGCGAGGCGCCAGCACGGCGGAAGGAAGGTGGAGCGCACCCCGAACACCGCGCCCGCAGCGTCGCGCGTGGTCTCTCCCGGCGGCTCCGAAGCGCCGCCGCCGCAGTTGGGGCATCCGTTCCACTGGCTTTCCATCAAGGCGCACCTCCGCTCCTGACAACGCCCGAGCCCCGGCGGCGTTCCCGACGGGCGCGCAGCCGACGGGGTGCCGCCGCGTTAACCCCGGTGAATGCGCCCGCCGCGTCCGGCGCGCAGGCTGCGCCACGGGAAGGGCGGCCGCCGGGGCCGCCCCGCGACAGAGGAGACGCCACCCATGTCCACGCTCAAGGTCATCGAGATCCTCGCGGAATCGCCCGACAGCTTCGACGCGGCCGCCCAGGCGGCGGTCTCGAAGGCGTCGGAATCGCTCCGCGACATCCAGTCGGTCTACGTCAAGGAGATGACCGGCAAGGTCGAGGGCGGCCGCATCGTCAGCTACCGGGTCAACGCCAAGATCACCTTCCGGCTCGACGGCACGGCCGGGGACTGAGGCGGGGTGGAACGGCAGGGCGTCCGGGCACGTTGACCGGGCGCACCGCAACAGCGCCCAAGGGGGATGGCATGCAGACGCCCCTCGAACTCGCCTTCCGCGACATCGAGCCCGACGAGGAGATCAAGGACCTGGTGGCCGGCAAGGTCGCCCATCTCGAGGGCTTCTACGACGGCATCACCAGTTGCCACGTCTACCTGCGCGCGCCCCACCGCAGCCAGCGGCAGGGCAACCGCTACGAGGTGACGATCGAGGTCCGCGTGCCCGGCGACGAACTGGTGGTGCGCTACGACCAGAACGACGTGGCCGAGCACGAGCACCTCGCCGTCGCCATCCGCAACGCCTTCGCGGCCATGGACCGCGAGCTGAAGCGCTGGAAGGACCGCGTGACGGGCGAGATCAAGACCCATGACGGCCCGCTCCAGGGCAAGGTGGTCGAGATCCACCACGACCGCGACTTCGGCCAGATCGTCGCCACCGACCAGCGCCTCGTCTACTTCCACCGCAACAGCGTCGTGGACGGCAGCTTCGACGAGCTGCGCCCCCGCGACCCGGTGGAACTGGTGGTGCAGACCGACGAGAGCGAGCTCGGCCCGCAGGCCAGCACCGTGCGCCGGATCGGCACCATGCAATACGACCCGGCGGCGAAGCCCGCGCGCTGATGCCCGGCGCCGAACGCCTCGACGTCGCCATCCTCGGCGCGGGCACGGCGGGCCTCGCCGCGCGGGCCGAGGTGGCCAAGCGGACCGACAGCTACCGCGTCTTCGATCCGGGGCCGCTCGGCACGCTCTGCGCGCGGACGGCCTGCATGCCCTCCAAGGCCTTCCTGCAATCGGCCCACGACTTCCACCGCCGCCACGCCTTCGCCGGGCTCGGCATCGACGGGGCCGAGGGGCTCTCGGCCGACCCCGCGCGCGTGCTGGCTGAGACGCGCGCGCTGCGCGACGACATGGTGGCGGGCGTGATCGGGGGGATGGCTGAGTGGCGAGCCGGCCACCTCGTGCCCCACGCCGCGCGCTTCGAGCCGGACGGCACGCTGGTGGCGGGCGGACAGCGCTTCCGCCCGCGCGCCAGCGTGATCGCCACCGGCTCGCGCCCGGTCGTGCCGCCCGGCTGGCGGGAACGGTTCGGCGACCGCATCCTCACCTCCGACGACATCTTCGAGCGCCAGGCCCTGCCCCGCCGCATCGCCGTCATGGGCCTCGGTCCGGTGGGGCTGGAACTCGGCCAAGGCCTCGCCCGGCTCGGCCTCGACGTGACCGGCTTCGACCCCGGCCCCACCCTCGGCGGCCTCGCCGATCCCGGGCTCATGCCCCGCCTCCGGGACGCGATCGGGGCGGAGATGCGCCTCGTCCCCGCCGAGGCCGAACCGGAACCGGGGCCCGAGGGGGCGATCCTCATGCGCTGGTCGGGGGGCACGGTCGAGGTCGACGCGGTGCTCGTCGCCATGGGCCGGGCGCCGAACCTCGAGGGGCTCGGGCTCGACGCGCTCGGCGTGCGGCTCGAGGCGGGGCGCGTGGCGGGCCTCGGGCGCGGCCGGCTGAACCCGGAGGGCACGCGGGCCTACTTCGCGGGCGATGCGGGCGCGGGGCCCGCGCTCCTCCACGAGGCCGCAGATGCGGGGCGCGTCGCGGGCCACTTCGCCGCCCGGGCCGAGGACGCCGTCTTCGAGCGCCGCGTGCCCCTGTCCATCGTCTTCTCCCAGCCGCAGGTGGCGCTGGCGGGCGCGGGCTGGGACGAGATCGCGGCGCGCGAGGGCGGGATCGCAATCGGGGCGGCGGCCTTCGACGGCGCGGGGCGGACGCGCCTCCAGCGCGCGGCGGGCGGTGCGGTCCGCATCTACGCCGCGCGCGCGGACGGCCGCCTCCTCGGCGCGGCGCTCCTCGGGCCGGAGGTCGAGCATCTCGCCCACCTCCTCGCCCATGCCATCGGACGCGGCGACGGGGTGGAGGACATCCTGCGGATGCCGGTCTACCATCCGACCCACGAGGAGGTCCTGCGCCGGGCGCTGCGCGACGCGCGGCGGAGCTGCCAGGCCCGTCCGGGCGCGCTCGACGCGATCCGCTGCGAGGACGCTGCCGCGTCCTGATCCGCATCAAGGCGGCGGCCCGCGCCGTCGTGCCACCATGCGCGGCGCGGGTGCGGCGCCATAATGAAGGGGCCACCGCGACGGGTCCGGGATGACGGACCCGGCATGAGGGACGCGGCACGACGGGGCCAGAACGACGGGGCCAGAACGACGGGGCCAGACTGATGGGGCCAGAATGACGGGGGCCAAAACGACGGAGGGCAGACGACCTTGCTGACGAAGCGCATCGACCTCTTCACGATCCTCGGCTTCCGCGTCGGGCTGGACCTCTCGTGGTTCGTCATCGCCGTGCTCGTCACCTGGTCGCTCGCCACGGGCTACTTCCCCGGCGTCCTTCCCGGCCTCGGGCCGCAGGCCGCCTGGTGGCTCGGCGCGGCGGGGGCGCTCGGCCTCTTCGTGTCGATCCTGCTGCACGAGTTCTCGCACGCCATCGTGGCGCGGCGCTTCGACATCCCGATCCGGAACATCACGCTCTTCATCTTCGGCGGCGTCGCCGAGATGGAGGACGAACCGCCCGACGCGCGGTCCGAGTTCTTCATGGCCGCCGCGGGCCCGGTGATGAGCTTCGCGCTCGCCGCCCTGTTCTGGGGCGTCGCGAGCCTGGCGCCGAGCGGGCTCGCGGGCGCGCTCTTCGGCTATCTCGCGCTCATCAACCTGGTGCTGGCGGTCTTCAACCTGGTGCCGGCCTTCCCGCTCGACGGCGGACGCATCTTCCGCGCCGCGATGTGGGGCTGGACGGGCGACTACGCGCGCGCCACGCGGATCGCGGCGGGGCTCGGGCGCGGCTTCGGCGCGGTCCTGATCCTGCTCGGGGTCTGGAACCTCGTCGGCGGAGCGTCTTTCGCGGGCATCTGGCAGGCGCTGATCGGCCTCTTCGTCATCAGCGCGGCGGGCTCGTCGGAGGCGCACATGACCATGCGCACCGGGCTCGAGGGGCTGCGCGTGCGCGACCTCATGGTGCGCCAGCCCATCGCGGTGCCGCACGACACCCCGCTCGAGCGGGTGGTCGAGGACTACTTCTACCGCCACCGCCACACGGTCTTCCCCGTCGTCCGGCACGGTCGCTTCGCGGGCTGCATCCGCATCGAGGACGTGGGCCGCGTGCCGCCCGAGGCGCGCGCGGGCAGGACGGCGCAGGACGTTCTGCCGGAGGAGAGCCCGGCGACCGTGCCGCCCGGCCTTCCGGCGATGGAGGCGCTGCGCGTCATGCAGTCGCGCGGCACGAGCCGCCTGATGGTCGTCGAGGACGGCACGCTCCGCGGCGTGCTGACGATGCGGGACGTGATGGCCCACCTCACGATCCGCGAGGAGCTGGAGGGGCGGGGTCGCCCGGCCTGAACGACGGCAGAAGGGGCGGCAGAAGGGGCGGCGCCGTTTCCGGCCACCGCCCCTTCCCCGCAAGCATCTTCGAGACCTCAGGCCACGAGGCGCAGCCGGAACACGTCGTGCGTGCCGATGTCGGGGTTGCTCTCGCCCTCGGCCATGGCCTTGCGCATCATCTTGAGCCCCACGATCACCGGGTTGTTCCGCGAGGCCCAGACCGACGCCTCGACCGGGGCGAAGCGCATCAGCCGCACGGCCGGGTCGTCACGCCCGTGGTCGAACCACGCAGCCAGCGCGAAGGACCAGATCTCGTCCAGCTTCTCCGCGTCCGTCACCGGCTCCAGCCGGCCCTCGAGGCTCGCGATGTAGCCGTTGCCGTCGGCCTGGAGCGTCAGCCGCGCGCCCTTGCCCATGCCGAGGCTGCGGAAGAGGTCCGTCTCCGACGAGGTGACGAACCAGACCGCCCCGGCCTCGCGGTCGGCGAAGAGCGTCATGGGCTGCGGATGCTGGTCGCTGCCCTCGATCCAGAGAAGGCCGACCCTCTCCTTGTCGAGATGCTTCCAGAGCGCGTCCACGGCCGCGTCATGGTCCTCGGGTCTGTGATCCGTCATGGCTCAGACCCGCGACAAGAGCCGGTCGACCTCGGTGCGGGCCTCGTCCTTGGACTTGCCCAGCCGCTGCTGGAGCATGCCCTCGAGCTGCTCGCGGTCGCCCTTCGCCGCCTCGATGTCGTCGTCGGTCAGCTCGCCGTAGCTCTCGCGCAGGCGGCCCTTGATCTCCTTCCACTTGCCTTCGATCACGTCGCGGTCCATCGCTGGTCTCCTTCTGGAATTGGTCCTTCTGGAAGTGCGGCGGGCCCGTCCCGCGGGCCCGCCATGGTCTCGTTCTTCAACGCGCCGAGCGCGGCGTCGTTCCCGTCACGGCCCGTCAGGGCCCGTCACGGCCCGTCAGGGAGAGCGGCCGCGCACCGCCCGCGCGATCAGGGCGATCACGAAGAGCGCGATGAAGATGAAGAACAGGATCTGCGCGATCCCGGCCGAGGCGCTGGCGATGCCGCCGAACCCGAAGAGGGCCGCGACGAGCGCGATCCCCAGGAATGCAAGTGCCCATCCAAGCATGGTTTTCACTCCTTCTGCATGTGCCGGGAAAGAACCGCGGACACCCCGCTTGGTTCCCGGCCTCACGCCCGCCGCGAGTCCGCCCGGGGCCCGAAGAGCAGCCAGATGATGAAGCCGACCAGCGGCAGGATGATCACCAGAAGGCACCAGAGCACCTTCTTCCCCGTTCCGGCGGAGGAGCCGATGATCGAGATGATCGCCCAGAGGTCCAGGACGAGGAGGATCAGCCCTCCGATGCCCGAGAGTTCCAGCATTTCCATGTCCTTTCGATGAGGTTCGCGGCGTCACTCGTCCACGGGGGCGGGCACGGGGGCGGGTGCTTCGACCGCGTCGGGCGCGACTTCCGTGGGCACGCCGTCCGGCGCCGCCTGCTCCGAGAGCGGCCAGCCGCCCCAGAGGAAGGCCGCGATGATGACGACGGCCACGAAGGCCAGCGCCAGCGTGATGCCGATGATCGGCCCCCGGTGGCGCCGGGTCTGCGTCTCGAGATTGGTCTTCGGAGGGGTCATTGCCTGTCCTGACGTTGCGGTTCCGGTCCTTGGCGGACCAACGCAGGCCTCCGGCCCAGGGTTCCCTCAGGCGTCGGGATCGCCCGCGTGCGGCACCTCGGCGCGGACCTGCCCCCAGGCCAGCAGCGCGAAGACCGCCGTTCCGCCCGCGACGTTGCCCGCGAGCACCGGCACGAAGAAGTCGAGGATGGCGGCCTCCACGGCGAGATCGCGCGTGAAGAGGAGGAACCACATCTCGACGCTGCCGGCGATGATGTGGGTGAAGTCGCCCGCCGCGATCAGCCACGTGAAGAGGACGATCACCAGCACCTCGTTGCCGTGCTGGGCGGGCATCATCCAGACGATGGCCGCCACGATGATCCCGGCCGGGATCGCCTTGAGAAAGGCCGTCCAGGGTGGAAAGCCGGTGGCGTGCTCGGACAGGCCCCGGATCGTCTCGAGGAGCAGCGGCTCGAAGGCGCCCGACCAGGCGAGGAAGGCCGCCGCCACCGCCGCGCCGACGACGTTCGCGCAGAGCACGATCCCCCAGAGCCGCATGACGAGGCGCAGCGTCTCCCCGTCGCGCCGCGCCACGAGCGGCAGGACGGTGGTGATCGTGTTCTCCGTGAAGAGCTGCATCCGCCCCAGGATCACGAGGAGGAAGCCGAAGCTGTAGCCGAGGTTCTCGACGAGATAGCGCCAGTCCGTATCGGGCAGGCTGCGCCTGAAGATCGCCTCGCCGAGGACGGAGAAGGAGATCAGCACGCCCGCCGCCGTCCCCGACCAGATCAGCGAGGGGGTCGGGCGGTGCAACTCCTCGTCGCCGTCCCGCCGGACCACCTCGTAGATCATCTTCGAGGAGAGGCGCCCCGCGTCGCGGATCGCGTCTTCCTGCTGTTCGGGGTCCCTGCCGCCGGTCATGGGGTCACGCGGGCGCGCGAAGGGGTTGGCCCTCCCCGCGCCCCGCCGCGGACGGGCCTCAGCCCGCCTGCAACAGGCTTTCGGTCGAGGCGAAGAACATCGCCTGGCTGACCGCCGCGCGGACCTGTTCCTCCGAATAGGGCTTGGTGATGAGGAACGCGGGTTCCGGCCGCTCCCCGGTCAGGAGCCGCTCGGGGAAGGCGGTGATGAAGATCACCGGCACGTCGCCCAGCCGCTCCAGCAGGTCGTTCACCGCGTCGATCCCCGACGACTTGTCGGCGAGCTGGATGTCCGCGAGGATCAGGTCGGGCCGCTTGCGCTCGCCCACGCCCACCGCGCCCTCGCGCGTGCGGGCGATGTCGCAGACGCGATGCCCCATGCTCTCGACGATGGCGCTGAGGTCCATGGCGATGATCGCCTCGTCCTCGATGATGAGGACCTCGCCCGTCAGCATCCGGCCCATCTCGTCGCGCGCGCGCTCCACGAGGTCGGCCGCCTCGCCGTTCGAGACCGAGAGGATCCGCGCCACGCCCGAGGGAGGGAACCCCTCGATCGCGCTGAGGAGCAGCGCCTCGCGCGTGTTGACGGACAGCCCGCTGAGCCGCCACTGGGCACGCTGCTCCAGCAGCCGGTCGGCGGCGTCGGGGTCCTCGACGAGCGCGCCCGAACTGCTCCAGATCTCGTGGAAGCAGCGGAAGAGCTCGATCCGCGTCTGGTGGCCCGGGTCGATCACCGAAGGATCGCTCACGATCGCCTCGAGCGTCGCCGCCGCGTAGCGGTCGCCGCGCTCCTGCGAGCCGGTCAGCGCGCGCGCGTATCGTCGAAGATAGGGAACATCGCGGGCAAGGGCGTCGCCCAAGCCGCTGTTTTCGCTCGTG
>NZ_JBQLZP010000663.1:0-13856 GCF_052168335.1 Roseicyclus sp.
GAGGTGCCAGTCGAGCGAGCGGTCGTGGTTCCACTCCCGCTCCTGCCCGAACTCGCCCCCCATGAAGAGGAGCTTCTTGCCCGGATGCCCCCACATGTAGCCGTAGTAGGCGCGCAGGTTCGCGAACTTCTGCCAGCGGTCGCCGGGCATCTTGCCCAGGAGCGAGCCCTTGCCGTGGACCACCTCGTCATGGCTGAGCGGCAGGACGAAGTTCTCCGACCAGGCGTAGACGAGGCCGAAGGTCATCTCGTGGTGGTGATGCTTCCGGTGCACCGGGTCCTGGCTCATGTACTGGAGCGTGTCGTGCATCCAGCCCATGTTCCACTTGAAGTCGAAGCCGAGCCCGCCTTCGGAGACGGGCCGCGAGACGCCGGGCCAGGCGGTGCTCTCCTCGGCGATGGTGAGCGCGCCGGGGGCGTAGTCGCGCGCGACCTCGTTGACGCCCTTGAGGAAGTCGATGGCGTCGAGGTTCTCGCGCCCGCCGTAGCGGTTGGGAATCCACGCGCCCTCGTCGCGGCTGTAGTCGAGGTAGAGCATCGAGGCCACCGCATCGACCCTCAGCGCGTCGACATGCAGCTCCTTCAGCCAGTAGACCGCCGAGGCGCGCAGGAAGTTCGCCACCTCGCGCCGCCCGAAGTTGTAGATCAGCGTGTTCCAGTCGCGGTGGAAGCCCTGCCTGGGGTCCGCGTGCTCGTAGAGCGCGGTGCCGTCGAACTGGCCGAGGCCGTGGGCGTCCGAGGGGAAATGCGCGGGCACCCAGTCGACGATCACGCCGATGCCCGCGCCGTGCAGCCGGTCGACGAGCGCGGCGAAGTCCTCGGGCGTGCCGAAGCGCGAGGTGGGCGCGAACATGCCCACCGGCTGATAGCCCCAGGACCCCGAGAAGGGATGCTCGCTCACCGGCAGGAACTCGACATGGGTGAAGCCCATCTCGCGGACGTATTCGACGAGCTGCCCGCCGAGCGTGGCGTAGTCGAGCGTCTCGCCTTCGAGCGTGCGCCGCCAGCTCCCGAGGTGGACCTCGTAGATCGAGACCGGCTCCTTCCGCCGGTCGCGGGCCTGCGCCCCGGTCCAGTCGCCGTCCTGCCAGTCGTGGCGCGGCAGGCCGTGGACGATGGAGGCGGTCGCGGGCGGCGGCTCGGCCCGCGTGCCGACGGGGTCGGCCTTGAGCGGCTGGAGATGACCGTAGGCGCCGAGGATCTCGTACTTGTAGACCTCGCCACGCCCGATGCCGGGCACGAAGATCTCCCACACGCCGGTCGAGCCGCGCCGCCGCATGGCGTGGCGCCGCCCGTCCCAGGCGTTGAAGTGCCCCACGACCGAGACGCGCCGCGCGTTCGGCGCCCAGACGGCGAAGGCGGTGCCCTCGACGCCCTCGTGCTCCATCGGGTGCGCGCCGAGGCGGCGGTAGAGCTCCTCGTGGCGCCCCTCGCCGAGGAGGTATTCGTCCATCTCGCCCAGCACGGGGCCGAAGGCGTAGGGATCGGCCAGTTCCCATTCGTGGCCCGTCGCGTTCCTGAGGCGCAGGCGGTAGGGCTGCCGCTTCTTGCGCCGCTTGAAGCAGGCATGGAAGAAGCCCTCGGGGTCGATCCGCTCGAGCGCGCCGAGGTCCTTGCCCTTGAGGTCCGTGACCGTCACCTCGGTCGCGTCGGGGGCGAAGACGTTGACGGTGACGGGGCCGCCCTCCTCCTGGTGCATGCCGAGCACGCGGAACGGGTCGCCGTGATGGCCGCGCAGGATCGCCTCGATCTCGGAGGGGTGGGGCGCGGTGTCGGGGTGGGTGTCGGGGGTCATCATGCCTCGTCTTCGATCAGGGACAGGAGGCCGCGGAGCGGCATGTCGAGCCAGTCGGGCCGCATCGCCATCTCGTAGCCGACCTCGTAGACGGCCTTCTGGATGAGCAGCAGGTCGAGGAGCGCGCGGCCCGTTTCGGGGTCGTCGGGGTGGACGGCCGCGCCCTCCATCGCCTCGCCGTAGGCGCCGAGGAAGGCGCCCTGCGTGGCGCGCCGCCAGCCGTCGACGCCGGCCACCGTCCGGGCAGGATCGGCGCCGAGTTCCAGCCTGCGCCGAAGCGTCGTCCACAGCGCGTAGTCGAAGCTCCGCAGCATCCCCGCCACGTCGCGCAGCGGCGGGTGCTTCGCGGTCCGTTCCGCGAGGCTGCGCGTGGGCTCGCCCTCGAAGTCGATGATGACCACGTCGCGCTGGGCCACGAGCACCTGGCCGAGGTGGTAGTCGCCGTGGATGCGGCAGAGCCCGCCCGAGGGCGCGGCGCCCGCCACAAGCTCGATCCGCTCCATCAGCGTGGCGCGCCGGTCGAGGAGCGCGCGCGCGAGCGGGTCGGCCCCGTCGTCGAGCTGGCCGACGCGCATCTCGAGCCGGGCCAGCATGTCGGTGGCCTCGCGGCGGACGTCCCCGGCTATCCGCGTCAGGTGGTCGGAGGCGAGGGGCTCCATCCCGAAGGCGCTGCCGGGCGCTCCGCTCGAGAGCGCGCGGTGCAGCTCGGCCGTCCGCTGGCCCAGCACGCGCCCGAGGTCGAGCGGCCCGCCCATGGCGGCCACGTCCTCGTCGCCCTCGCGCGTCTCGAGAAGCTCCATCTCGCGCTCCAGCGCCTCGGTCACGTAGGTCCAGGCGTCGCCCTGGTTGCGCACGAACTCGGTCGCGGCGGCGAGCGTGGTGTGCCCGCCCTCGGCGTCGGTCCAGTCGATGGTGCCCAGAAGCGGCGGCGTCGCCTCGAAGTCGGTCTCCTCGGTCAGGAAGCGCGCGATCTCGATGTCGGGCTGGATGCCCTGCCGGAGGCGGCGGTAGAGCTTCAGGATCAGCCGGTCGGAAAAGGCGATCGACGCGTTGGACTGCTCCGCCGAGAGGAGGCGCGGCTCGCCCGGGTCCTCCGCGACCTCGGCCAGACGCCCGGTGGGGTTGAAGGCGAGGCGTCCCTCGGCGCCCGCGTCGATCTCGCGTCCTTCGACGAGCGCGTCCAGAAGCGCGATCGCCATCGTCTCCTCCGCCGCGCCGTCGAGCACCGCGCCGAGCCGGTTGGCGCGCCGCAGCCGGGCGAGCGTCGCGGGCAGGCGGGGGCCGAGGGTCGGGTCCTCCTCGCCCCAGGCGGCCGAGAGCGGCACGAAATAGCGCTGCTCGTCGCCGGCGACCCGCACATCCACCACGGCGAGGAGGTGGCGGTCGTCCATCGCGGCGAGCGGGCGCAGCCGCGCGCGCTCGATCCGCTCCTCCTTGGCCGCGAACCAGCGCTGGAGCGGCAGGTATTCGCGGAGCGAGCGGCGCTCGAAGTCGCTGGCGTCGCCGTCGGTCAGCGCGCCCGCGATCGTCCCGTCGCGCGTGGTCAGCGTGATGAAGTCCGGCAGGACCTGCGCGTAGCCCTTGTGCCAGGAGGGGGCCTCGCCCGCGTCCTCCAGGAGGAACCAGTAGAACCCGTAGGCGGGCAGGGTCAGCAGGTAGGGCAGTTCGCCGACCGGCGGGAAGGGCGACTGGCCGGTCAGTTCGATCGGCACGCGGCCCTCGAATTCCGACAGGTCGATCTCGGCCGCCTGCGCCTGCCGCGAGAGGTTCGCGACGCAGAGCACGGCCTCCTCGCCGTGGCGCCTCAGGTAGGCGAGCACCTTCCTGTTGCGGGGATAGAGGAGCTCGATCCCGCCGCGCCCGAAGACGCTCTGGCGCTGGCGCACGGCGATCATGCGCTTCATCCAGTTCAGGAGCGACGAGGGCGAGGATTGCTGCGCCTCGACGTTCACGGCCTCGTAGCCGAAGACGGGGTCCTGGATCGTCGGCAGGTAGAGCTCCTGGGGATTGGCGCGGCTGAAGCCCGCGTTGCGGTCGGCCGACCACTGCATCGGCGTGCGCACCCCGTCGCGGTCGCCGAGATAGTAGTTGTCGCCCATCCCGATCTCGTCGCCGTAGTAGACGACGGGCGTGCCCGGCATGGACAGGAGCAGCGAGTTCAGAAGCTCGATGTTGCGCCGGTCGTTCTTCAGCAGCGGCGCGAGGCGGCGGCGGATCCCCATGTTGATCCGCGCGCGCCGGTCCGAGGCGTAGAAGTCCCACAGATAGTCGCGCTCGCGGTCCGTCACCATCTCGAGCGTCAGCTCGTCGTGGTTCCTGAGGAAGATCGCCCACTGGCAGGTCTCGGGGATCGGGGGCGTCTGGCGAATGATGTCCGTGATCGGGTAGCGGTCCTCCTGCGCCACGGCCATGTACATCCGCGGCATCAGCGGGAAGTGGAAGCCCATGTGGCACTCGTCGCCCTCGCCGAAATAGGGGCGCGTGTCCTCGGGCCACTGGTTCGCCTCGGCCAGCAGCATCCGGTCGTCGTAATGCGCGTCGAGATCGGCGCGGATCGCCTTCAGGACATCGTGCGTCTCGGGCAGGTTCTCGTTGTTGGTGCCCTCGCGCTCGACCAGGTAGGGGATCGCGTCGAGTCTGAGGCCGTCCACCCCCATGTCGAGCCAGAAGTGCATGACGTCGAGCACCTCGCGCAGCACCTCGGGATTGTCGAAGTTGAGGTCCGGCTGGTGGTCGAAGAAACGGTGCCAGTAGAACTGCTCGGCGACCGGGTCCCAGGACCAGTTGCTGTCGTGGGTGTCGTTGAAGATCACCCGTGTGCGGTCCATCCACTTCGCCGGATCGTCCGACCACACGTAGAAGTCGCGCTCGGGGCTGCCCTTGGGCGCGCGGCGGGCGCGCTGGAACCACTCGTGCTGGTCAGACGTGTGATTGATCACGAGCTCGGTGATGACCTTGAGCCCGCGCCGGTGCGCCTCCTCCACGAAGCGGCGGAAGTCCTCCATCGTGCCGTAGGTCGGGTTGATCGCCTTGTATTCCGCGATGTCGTAGCCGTCGTCCCTGAGCGGCGAGGGATAGAACGGCAGGAGCCAGATCGCCGTGGCGCCAAGCTCCTGCACATGGTCGAGCCGCTGCATCAGGCCGGCGAAGTCGCCGACCCCGTCGCCGTTCGAATCCTGGAACGCCTTGACGTGGATCTGGTAGATGACCGCGTCCTTGTACCAGTCGGCGGCCTGGCCCGCGGGATCGGGGGCCACGAGGTCTCGGTCGACGACGCTCATCGCGCACCTCCCGGGGGAAAGAGTTTCCAGATGGCGTAGGGCCGCTCCTGGGGGTGGAGCGCGAGGCGGTGGTGCTTGCCGTGCCAGGTGAAGCGGTTGCCGTGGATCGCGTCCTCGACCTGGAGCGAGGCCTCGTCGGGCAGACCGAACTCCCACAGCGGCAGCTCGAAGTCGAACTCGGCCGCGCCGAAGGGATCGACGAGAACGTGGAACAGCAGGTAGTTGCGCGCCGCCTCGTCGAAGCGGCCGTAGTAGAGCACGCGGTCGTCATGGGCCGCGAAGAACCGCACGTTGTGGAAGTTCCGCATCGCCGGGTTCTCGCGCCGGATGCGGTTGATGAGGCGGATGTCCTCCTTGATGTTGCCCGGCGCGTCCCAGTCCCGGTGCTTCAGCTCGTATTTCTCGGAGTGAAGGTATTCGTCCTTGGGCGGCAGCCACTCCGCCTCGCAGAGCTCGAAGCCCGAGTAGAGCCCCCAGTTGGAGACGAGCGAGCCCGCCATCACCGCCCGCGTGCGGAAACCGGGGCGCCCCGAATTGTGGTTGAACCACGGGTTGATGTCGGGGGTGTTGGTGAAGAAGTTCGGCCGCATGTAGTGGCGGCTCTCCTCGGTCGAGAGCTCGGTCACGTAGGTCGCGAGCTCGTCCTTCGAGTTCCGCCAGGTGTAGTAGGTGTAGCTCTGGTTGAAGCCCACCTTGGCGAGGCGCTTCATCACCTTGGGGCGCGTGAAGGCCTCGCTGAGGAAGATCGTCTCGGGGTGGTCTCGACGCACCTCGGCGATGATCCACTCCCAGAACGGGAACGGCTTTGTGTGCGGGTTGTCGACGCGGAAGATCGTGACGCCATGCCCGATCCAGAACAGGAAGAGGTCGCGGATCGCCTCCCAGAAGGGCGCGTTCGGCGCCTCGCCCGCGTAGTAGCGGAAATTGACGATGTCCTCGTATTTCTTGGGCGGGTTCTCGGCGTGGCGGATCGTGCCGTCCGGTCGGCGCTCGAACCAGTCGGGATGCTCCTCGATCCAGGGATGGTCGGGCGAAGCGTTGAGCGCGATGTCGAGCGCGATCTCGAGGCCCCTGGCCCGCGCCGCCTCGACCAGCGCGTCGAAGTCCTCGAGCGTGCCGAGCTCGGGGTGGACGGCGTCCATGCCCCCGTCGGGCGAGCCGATGGCATAGGGGGAGCCCACGTCCTCCGGCCCGGCCCTCAGCGCGTTATTCCGTCCCTTGCGGTTCGTCGTGCCGATGGGATGGATCGGCGGGAAGTAGAGCACGTCGAAGCCGAGGTCCCGCACGTAGTCGAGCCGTCCGATCACGTCGCGGAAGGTGCCGTGCTGTCCCTCCGGTCCCTGCGAGCGGGGAAAGAGCTCGTACCACGCCGAGAAGGCCGCGCGCTCGCGGTCGACCCAGACGGGAACGGGGCGCGAGCGGGTGAGGTTGTCGCGCGGGCCGTGCGCCGCCATCCACGCCGCCGTCTCAGGCGCGAGCAGCGTCGCGGCGTCGCCGGTCTCGGCCGCGCGGCGGAGGTCCTTCACGCGCTGGGCCTCGCCGCGCGGCGCCTTGAGGGCGGCGAGGATCTGCGCGGCCTCCTGCAACTCGACGCGGATCTCCTGTCCGGCCTCGAGCTTGCGCGCCATGTCGCGCGCGAGCGTCGCCCAGGTATCGCGCCAGGCGAGGATCTCGAAATGGCCGGGTCCGGTGCGGGCGAAGGCGGTCTCGGCCGTCCAGCGGTCGTTGCCCTCGAAGGTCATCGGCACGAGGTCGCCCGAGGAGGTCGCGACGGCGGCGGCGAAGACCTCGTGGCCGTCGCCGAAGACGTCCGCCGACACCGTCATCGGCCAGCCCTCGACCGCCTTCGCGGCGAAGCGCCCGCCGTCGATGTCCGGGTCGATCCCCTCGATGACGAGTCTTCGGGATGCCAGCTCCGTCAGTCGCTCGGCAGATGCCCTGCGGCTCTCTCTGCGGCCCTCTTTCGCCGCCATTCCACGTCTCCCCGTTCCGATCCGTCCTGTCCCGCGCAACGCCGGCGGCGGGCGGGTCTGCGGGGATCAACCGGCGGGGCGGGATGATGTTCCGGAGTTTTCCGGGAAGGGCATGAGGGGAGGGTGCTGGGATGCCCGGGGCAGGGCGCGGAACGGGGCGCCGGGCACGCCTTTCCCAGGCGCGTCAGGCGCGCGCCTCGCGAGGTCCGCCGGGCGGTCAGGCGCCTTGGGCGCGCCTGAGCCGATGGGAGCGCGTCAGGCCTTCGCCGTCTTCCGCGTGGCCTTGCGTGTGGCGCGCGCGGGCGCGGCAGAGGCCTCGGCCGCGCTCTTCGTGCGGCGGGTCCGCTTCGGTGCGGGGCCGGCGGCGGCGAGGAGCGCACGCGCGCGCTGCCAGTGCGCCTCGGCATGGCCCTCGGGCCGGCCCTCGTCGAGCCAGATGTAGTAGGCGGCCGTGCGGATGTGGTCTTCGGAACCGGTCATGGTCGTCCTCCTGTCGGAGCCGTTCCTGCGAAGGGCGGGCGGCTGCATCTGCAATGATTTCGCGTGACGGAAGTTTGCGGCCCCCGTGTGACGGCTTCATGACGCGCCGCGCGGAGGAGCCGCGACATCGGCCGGAACTTCCCGCTCGCCCGCCCGTTGACCCAAAGCGGGGCGGCCGCTTGGCGGGCTGTCGCCTGAGGGGTCCGCACGTTGCCCGGAGCGGTGCGGCCCCGTGCCCGAACATGCCCGCGAGGGAGGACATCCGACGTGACCGCAGAGCTGACCCTCCGGGACCGCCGGATCGCGCTCGCCCTGCTCGGCGTGGCGATCCTCGTCGGCATCCTGATGGCGGCGGCCGGCGCGGGGGAGGCCTTCGGCGTCCACGGCTTCATCGTGATCCTCTTCGCCGCGCTGCTTGCCGCGCCGCTGCTGCGCGCCCTCGACGAGCCCGAGCCCGACGCGGCGCGCGTCCGGTCGTATTACGACGACCCGATCAAGGTGGGCATCGTGCTGGCGATGATCTGGGGCGTGATCGGCATGGCCTTCGGCGTCTGGGTCGCGGCGCTTCTGGTCTGGCCGGACCTGACCTTCGACGCGGCCTGGGCGAGCTTCGGACGCCTGCGGCCGGCCCACACGACGGCGGTGATCTTCGGCTTCGGCGGCTCGGCGCTGATCGCCACCTCCTACCAGGTGATGCAGCGCACCAGCCGCGCGCGCCTCGCGGGCGAGTTCGGCCCGTGGTTCGTGCTCTGGGGCTACCAGCTCTTCGTGATCCTCGCGGTCTCGGGCTACCTGCTGGGGATCACCCAGTCGAAGGAATACGCCGAAGCGGAGTGGTATGCCGACCTCTGGCTCGTCGTCGTCTGGGTCGCCTATTTCGTCCTCTACATGCGCACCCTCGCGCGGCGGAGCGAGCGGCACATCTACGTGGCGAACTGGTACTACCTCGCCTTCATCGTGATCGTCGCGGTCCTGCACATCGTCAACAACCTCGCGCTGCCCGTCTCGCTCGCCGGTTCGCAGAGCTACATCGTCTGGTCCGGCGTGCAGGACGCCATGATCCAGTGGTGGTACGGCCACAACGCCGTCGCCTTCTTCCTGACGGCGGGCTTCCTGGGCATGCTCTACTATTACCTGCCCAAGCGGGCGGAGCGGCCGATCTATTCCTACCGCCTGTCGATCCTGTCCTTCTGGGGGATCGTGTTCTTCTACGTCTGGGCGGGCTCGCACCACCTGCACTACACCGCGCTGCCGCACTGGGCGCAGACGCTGGGGATGACCTTCTCGGTGATGCTGCTCGTGCCGTCCTGGGCGACGGCGGCCAACGCGCTCCTCACGCTGAACGGGGCGTGGCACAAGATCCGGGACGACGCGACGCTGCGCTTCATGATGGTGGCCGCGATCTTCTACGGGCTCACCACCTTCGAAGGCTCGTTCCTCGCGATCCGGGGGGTGAACGCGCTGTCGCACTACACCGACTGGACGGTGGCGCATGTGCACGCGGGCGCGCTCGGCTGGAACGCGATCCTGATCTTCGGGGCGGTCTATTCCGCCGTGCCCGTCATCTGGCGGCGCGAACGCATGTGGTCGAACCGCCTGGTCGAGTGGCACTTCTGGCTCGCGGTGATGGGCACGGCGATCTACGTCTACGCGCTCTGGAACGCGGGCATCACGCAAGGGCTGATGTGGCGCACCTACACCGACACCGGGGTGCTGCAGTATTCCTTCATCGAGAGCGTGCTCGCCATGATCCCCTACTACGTCGCCCGCGTGGCGGGGGGCGCGGCCTTCCTCCTCGGCACGCTGATCGGCTGCTTCAACATATGGATGACGATCCGGCAGGCGCCCGAGGCCCATCTCGCCCGCGACCGGCCCGAGGGGGCGCGCGACGGCAAGGTTCCGGCGGAGTGAGCCCATGAGACGCGCATACGCCCTCCTCCTCGCCGCCGTCGCGCCGTTCCGGGCCTTCTTCCACGCCGTCTTCCGCGGGCATTACCGGCTCGAGCGGCACACCTACGGGCTGGTGGCCGGCATCCTCGTGGCGGGCGGGATCGGCGGCGCGGTCGAGATCGCGCCGCTCTTCACCATCGACGAGACGGTGGAGGAGGTGCCCGGCATGCGCCTCTACACGCCGCTCGAGCAGGCGGGGCGCGACCTCTACATCCGCGAGGGCTGCTATGTCTGCCACAGCCAGATGGTGCGGACGCTCCGTGACGAGGTGGACCGCTGGGGTCCGTATTCGCTCGCCGTCGAGTCGCAGTACGACCACCCGATGCTCTGGGGCTCCAAGCGGACGGGGCCGGACCTCGCGCGCGTGGGGGGCAAGTATTCCGACGCCTGGCACGTCGCGCATCTCTACTACCCGCGCGAGGTGGTGCCCGAGTCGGTGATGCCCGCCTACCGCTGGCTCGCCCGCAACCCGGCACCCATCCTCGACATGCGCGAACGGCTCGAGACGCTGCGCGCGGTGGGTGTGCCCTACACCGACGCGCAGATCGAGAACGCGGTGGCCGACGCCCGCGCGCAGGCCGACCCGGACGGGCCGGGCGTCGACGGGCTGGTCGAGCGCTACGGCGAGGCCACCAACATACGCAACTTCGACGGCCAGCCCGGCGTTACCGAGATGGACGCGATGGTGGCCTATCTCCAGGTTCTCGGCACGCTCGTCGACATCGACGTGGTGCGCGAGGCCACGGGCTACGGCCCGCCCGCCGACGCCCTGATCGACGACGGACAGATCGTCGACGTCCCCGAAGCCCTCGAGGAGTGAGACCATGGACTTCGACCACGAGACGCTGGTCGCCTTCGCCAGGACCTTCGGCCTCGTCTACCTCGTCGTGATGTTCCTCGGTTCGGTCGTCTACGCCTTCTGGCCGGCCAAGCGCGACGAGTTCGGCCGCGCCTCGCGCAGCGTCCTCGACGACGAGGAGGGGCCATGTCCGTAGAGGAGCGCGACCCCGAGACGGGCCACCGGACCACCGGCCACGACTGGAACGGCATCAAGGAGCTCAACACCCGCGTGCCCCGCGCGGTCTGGTGGGCCATCGGGATCACGCATGTCTGGGCGCTGGCGGTCTGGCTCCTGCTGCCGGCCTGGCCGCTGGGCGAGACCTACACCGAAGGCCTCCTCGGCGTGGACCAGCGCGAGCTCGTCGCCGGCGAGATCGAGGCCGGCCAGCGGTTCCGCGCGCACTGGGTCGCGCGCTTTGACGGCGAGAGCCTGACGGAGGTGCGCGCCGACGACACGCTGGTCGAGATCGTGCGCGGCGCGGGCCCCGCCCTCTGGGAGGACAATTGCGGCGTCTGCCACGGGCGCTTCGGGCGGGGCGGCCCCGGCTTCCCGAACGTCGTGGACGAGGAATGGCTCTGGGGCGGCAGCGACGCGCAGATCCTCGAGATGATCCGCGTCGGCGTGAATTCGCAGCATCCCGAGACCTTCATCTCGCAGATGCCCGCCTTTGACGGCGTCCTCTCGCGCGACGAGATCGGCGCGGTGATCGCCTATGTCCAATCCTTCTCCGCCGAGACCGAGACGGCGCCGGAGACGCTGGAGCAGGGCGCGCAGATCTTCCTCGATAACTGCGCGAGCTGCCACGGCGAGGACGCCATGGGCATCGACGAGATCGGCGCGCCGAACCTGACCGACGCGGCCTGGATCTACGGCGGCGACGACGAGACGATGCTCGAGACGTTGCTCGGCGGTCGCATGGGCTGGATGCCCGGATGGGAGGGGCGCATCACCGACGCCGAGATCAAGATGCTCGCCGTCTACCTCCTCGATGTCCTGCCGGAGCGCGCGCCATGAGCGGGGCAGGGCAGAGACCCCTCGGCCCGCGCGGGCGCTGGACGCTCGCGGGGATCGGCGCCGGGATCGTGGCGCTGCTGGCGGTGGCGAACGTGCACCTTGTCACCGTGTCGCTGTCCTCGGACCCCGGCTGCGTCGCGCACCGAACCGAGCCCGGCGACGCGGACGCGGGAACATTGCGCGCCGCGCGCTCGGACTGCTGATGGGAGAAACCGATGGAACGCGAAAGCCTGCCGAAGGTCGTGCCCCCGCTGCCCCGCCCGAACGAGCGGGCGCGGAACCTGCCGCGCCGCACCGCGCTGGAGTGGCTCGAGGCGGGCTGGCGCGACTTCCGCCGCAACCCGGGCCCGAGCCTCGCCTACGGGCTGCTCGTCTGGCTCGTGTCGGCCGTCGTCGTCTGGGGCATCTTCCGCTTCGACGTGGAGTATGTCTTCTTCCCGGCGCTGAGCGGCTTCATGGTCCTCGGTCCGCTCATGGCGGGTGGGCTCTACGAGAAGAGCCGCAGGCTCGAGACCGGCGAGGACACGCGCCTCGGACAGATGCTCTTCGTGCGCATGGCCTCGAGCTACCAGGCGGTGTTCCTCGGCCTCCTCCTCCTGCTCCTCTTCCTCCTGTGGCAGCGCGCCTCGGTCCTGCTCTACGCGCTCCACATCGGGGTCCGGCCGTTTCCGGGCTTCGACGAGATGCTGGCGCAGATCCTCACCACCTGGATGGGCCTGTCGCTGATCTTGACGGGCGCGGTCGTCGGCGGCCTCTTCGCCGCCTTCGCCTTCGCCATCAGCGTCTTCTCCCTGCCCATGATGCTGGAGGAGCGGACGGACGCCCTGACCGCCATGGGGATCAGCCTCGCGCTCGTCTGGAACAATCTCGAGGTCATGCTGGCCTGGGGCGCGATCGTGGTGGCGGTGTTCCTTCTGTCGCTCGTGAGTGTCGTGGGCCTCGTCGTCGCCTTCCCGGTGCTCGGCCACGCGACCTGGCACGCCTATCGCGCGATCCGGGTCAGCCGGGGGGAGCGGGTCCTCTACTGGCCCGAGCCCGACGCGAGCCCGCCCGGGGGCGGGGCATGAGCGCGCTCGGCCTTCTGATCGCCGTGTCCGTGGGGATGGGCCTCGTCGGCGTGGGCGCCTTCGTCTGGGCGCTGCGCGACGGGCAGTTCGAGGACATGGAGGGCGCCGCCCACCGTATCCTCGCGCCCGAGGACGAGCCCGAGGAGCGCGACTAGGACGAGACCAGCGCGCCGAACCCCGCCGCGACGGCGAGCCCCGCACCGACGAAACCCACGAGCATCAGGAGCCCGTCGCGGAAGAGCAGGCCGAGCCCGAAGACCGAGATCACGATCATCGGCCCCGAGGTCGCGAAGGGCACCAGTTCCAGCGGCGGCACGGTCAGCAGGAGCGCGAGGATCACGATCCCCGCCGCCCTCCGCCCGGCCGGTCCCGCGAAGCGCGAGAGCCGCGCATGGAGCTGCGCGTCGATCCGCTTGGTCAGCGGCTTCAGCCACTCCACCGACTGCATGACCCGGTCCGACGGAAGCTTCCGCCGCCGCAACCAGCCCGGCGCCCAGAGATGTTCGTAGCCCATCAGGAGCCGCGCGGTGATGATGGCGATGGTGAGCGCGAGCAGGGTGGGAAAACCGGGGATGCCCCCGAGCGGCGACAGCTCGATCAGCGGCAGCACGGCGAGGGCGGCGCCGTAGCCCCGGTGATCGAGCGCGTCGATCAGGTGTCCGACCTCGACGCGGTCGCCCTGCGTCTCGCCGGCGGCGTGGCCGAGTTCGTCGACGATGTCGCTGAGGGTGCCCTGCTCCTGTCTCATGTTCCGTCTCCGCTCGCGCATTGCCGGGCCAACACGCGGGGCGGGGCAAGCGTTCCGGGCTTGTCGCTCCGTGGAAGGCTTTCCTTGACGACTTCGTGCTTTCCTCGCGCGCGGGGCGTGGCGGCGGGCGCCGCGTCACGGGGGATGCCATGGAGACGACGCAAGGCGAGGGGTCGGAACGGGTGCGCGGGCTGATCCTCGCGGCCTGCGTCTTCTCGGTCTTCACCAACCTCCTCCTGCTCACCGGGCCGCTCTTCATGCTGCAGGTCTACGACCGCGTGCTCGCCGCCCGGTCGGAGGAGACGCTGGTGGCGCTCTTCGCGCTCGTCGTGGCGCTCCACGGGTTTCTCTGGGCGATCGACCATGCGCGCGCGCGCGTCCTGTCGCGGGCGGGGGGGCGGCTCCACGACCGGCTGAAGGCCCCGGCCTTCCGCGCGGCGCTGGCGGGCGAGGGGCCACGGCTGCGCGAGCTCGAGACGGTGCGCGCGTTCCTCGGCGCGCCGGTGGCCCTGTCGTTCCTCGACCTGCCGTGGACGCCCCTCTTCCTCGCGGCGATCTTCGTCTTCCATCCCGCGCTCGGATGGCTGGCGCTGGCGGGCGGCGCGGTGCTCGTGGGCGCCGCCGCGCTGAACCGGGTGCGCGCCCGCCGCGCCCGCTCCGACGCGGCCGAGGCCGCCGCCCGCCTCGCGCGCCAGGCGGGGGAGGCGC
>NZ_JBQLZP010000664.1:0-1374 GCF_052168335.1 Roseicyclus sp.
ATCGCGCGCAGCCCGTTCGACCGCTGCGAGGAGAGATGCTCGTCGAGCCCGAGGCGCCCGAGCTCCGCCGCCGCGTCGACCTCGCCCACCTCGCGGGCGCTGAGGCCCGAATAGAGCGCGTGCAGAACGGCGATCAGCCCGCGCACGATGATCGCGTCGCTGTCGCCCCGGAAGTCGAAGCGCGCCTCCGGCCCCGCGCCCTCGATCCGGGGCAGGATCCAGACCTGGCTCGCGCAGCCCTCGACCTTGGTGGCGGGCACCTTGAAGGCCTCGTCGAGCGGTTCCATCGCCTTGCCCATCTCGATGACGTGGCGATAGCGCTCCTCCCAGTCCTCGAGGAACTCGAAGGTGTCCGCGATGTCTTCGAAGGCTTCCGTCGCCATGGTCCGCTCCTGTCTCCGTCCTCCGGACCTAAGGCCCCGGCGCCCGCGCGTCCAGTCCGGGGCGCGCGCCCATGCCGCTTTCCTTCGGCAGGGCTTTGGGCTAGGCACGGGCTCGCCACCACGACCTGACCCGGAGCCACCATGCTGCGCGCGTTCCTCGCCCTGACCCTCTGCCTCGGCCTCGCCGCCTGCGGGCAAAGCCGCCTCAACCCGCTGAACTGGTTCGGCGGCGACCGGGAGGAAAGGATCGAGGTGACCGAGCGCGCGGTCGCCCGCGACCCGCGCCCGCTTGTGGCCGAGGTCACGTCGCTCGCCATCGAGCAAACGACTTCGGGCGCCATCGTCACGGCGACCGCGATGACCGAGCGGACGGGCTACTGGCAGGCGGACCTGATCGAGGTCGAGCGCACAGAGACAGGCATCGTCTACGAATTCCGCGCCGCCGCGCCGCCGCCCGGTGCGATCGCGGGCGCCGCGCCCACCCGACAGATCGTGGCGGCGACGACCCTCGGCCGGCGCGACCTCGCGGCGGTGCGAAGCGTCACCGTGATCGGACGCGAGAACCGCCGCACCATCGAGCGGCGCTGAGCCTCAGACCGGGACCGCCTTCACGCGGTCGCCTTCGGCGGCCAGCGCGATCTTCCCGTCGAGAAGCTTCAAGGCATCCTCGCCGAAGACCTCGCGCCGCCAGCCGGTCGCCCAGATCCCCTCGCGCTCGCCGCTGGCGATGTCGTCGAGATCGCTGGAGGAGGCGATGAGCTTCGCGGCGACCCCCGCCTCCTCGGCCTTGGCCTTGAGGAGCACGCGCAGGAGGTCGGCGAGCGCGGCGTTGAGGTCGGCGCGGTCCTTGCCCTTGGGCAGCTTCGGCCAGGCCGACTGCGGCATGTCGAGCCCGCGCTGCACCGCCTCGACCAATCCTTCGGCGATGGCGCCCTTGCGCGCCTCGCGCAGGAGCAGGCGCGACTTGCCGAGGTCGGCCAGCGTGCGCGGC
>NZ_JBQLZP010000665.1:0-1427 GCF_052168335.1 Roseicyclus sp.
CCGGTTTCCACTTCTGTTGCCGGGCGTGGTCCAGCCCCGTTATTGTCGTTGTAACCTGAGCCGTGAGGCCGTCAGTTACGCAGCAATAGCAAGTGCTTCGTTATCGTTGGCACTTATGGTTTGTGAACGGTTTAGCGGCGCATTCAGGCCGGGCGAAAAGTGGCGTCTTTCAACACACGTCGATCCTGGTTCGGCCCCATCTTGACCCGCCGCCGCGAACGGCCGGGCGGATTATGGTGGAGCCGCCGGGTACTGCCCCCGGGTCCGCTGTGTCTATTGCACGACACCGTTTATCGCCATAGCCGGAGCAAGCCCCGGCACCCCCAATATAGGGGCTCGCGCGTTAATGGGAAGTGAGCGCGGAAAGGCGGGGATTTTGGCGGGGTTGTGGGGGTTTTTGGGGTGTTGGTTTGTCAGACTCGACCTGGCGGTCGAGCGCGGCGGATTCTCTTGTCAGACTCAACCTGTCGGTTGAGCGCGGCACCGGCCCGCTCCCCCTCCCGGCCTCCCAACAGGGTACACTCAATGGGAGGCCGGGAGGGGGAGCGGGCCGGTGCCGCGAACTTCCGTCGGGAAGTTTCTGACAGAAAGACTCTCCGCTAATCCTCGAGCTTGAACACCGACCAGGCCGTCAGCAGCACGAACAGCGCCGCGCACACCAGGAAGGGCAGCGGCATCGAGACGCCGTAGACCAGCACGCCAAGGGCGGGCGCGGCGATGAAGGCCATGCCGTTGACCGAGGCGACCATGCCGGCAACCTGCCCCTGTTCGGCGCGGCTGACGGCGAGCGACGCGCCGCTGGTGAAGCCCGGGCGGAACAGCCCCATGCCGAGCGAGGTGATCGCGAAGCCCAGGGTCATGGCGTGCAGGGTCGTGACGAAAGCGGTCAGCAGGCATCCGGCGGCGCCGAGGACGAACCCCCAGATAACGAGTCGCCTGGGCGGCACCTTCATCTGCGGGATCAGGCCCCATTGGGCGAGCAGGGTCGCCCCCGCGCCGGCCATCAGCACGATGCCGATCGCCTGTTGCGCCTCGTCCAGCGGGACGGCGAGCCGGTCGATGATCAGGAAGCCGATCACGCCGAGGATCGCGGCATGGCCGTGCCCGCCGACCACGCCGACGATCAGCCAGGGGAGCGTTCGCGGGTCGCGCCAGCGCAGCCGCGCGGCCGGCGCGCCGCCCTCCTCCTCCTCCTCGTCGCCGGACGGCGCCGAGGTTCCCGACAGGCCGCCGATCGAAGGCTCGCTCGATATCGTCCCGCGCGCCGCGTGCTGCGGCGTGTCGTTCGGCAGGAGCACCGCCACCGCGAGCCAGACGACGCAGCCGAGCAACGCGAAGACGATCAGCGGCCCGGCCAGCCCGCCTTCGACCGGCAGGACGAAGGCCGGAGCGAGAGCGGGGCCGATGATCGTGCCCAGCCCGAAGGA
>NZ_JBQLZP010000666.1:0-3743 GCF_052168335.1 Roseicyclus sp.
CCCTCGAGGAGGAGCTGCGCCGCACCTGGGCCGAGGACATGCTGTGGTGGGGCCCCGAGGGCGTCGGCGCGACCTACACGATCCCGCGCTACGCCAGGCAGCACTCCGGCCCCTTCCGCGCGGCCTTCGCCGACCGCACGGGCACGGGTCACATCGCGCGGCTGGCCGAGGGGCATTACGGCGGCTTCTTCGGCTGGCCGAACTTCACCGCGCGCCACAAGGGCGGCTTCATGGGCCTGCCCGGCGCCGAGGCGCGCGCCGAGTTCCGCGTCGTCGACATCTACCGCCGCGAGGGCGACAAGCTCGCCGAGAACTGGATCTTCATCGACATCCTTCACTTCCTGAAAAGCCAGGGCGTCGACGTGCTGGGACGGCTCGAGGCGATCGGCCGGGCCTGAGCCCGGCCGATGCGTCTCAGAAGCAGGCCTCGAAACTCTCGGCCATGCCCCGGATCAGCGCGCCGTAGAAGTCCGGGCCGGGGGTGAGCGTCGCGCCCACCGGGTCGATCACTCCGACATTGGCCGCGCTTCCCTCGAAGACCGCGTCGACGAGACCGCGGTTGAACTGCGGCTCGGCGAAGACGCAGGCGGCGCCGAGCCCGGCCACGAGGTCGCGGATCTCGGCCACGCGCGCGGGGCTCGGCTCGGAGGCGTCCGAGAGCGAGATGGAGCCCGCCGCCTGCAGCCCGAAATCCTGCTCGAAGTACTGGTAGGCGTCGTGGAAGACGATGAAGGGCCGGCCCCGCAGCGGCTCCATCCGCGCGTCGATCTCGGCCGTCAGCGCGTCGATCTCGGCCCGCGCGGCGGCGGCGTTGGCGCGGTAGGCCGCAGCGTTCCCGGGATCGAGCGCGGCCAGCGTCTCGGCGATCTCGCCGAGCCAGGTATGCGCGTTGGAGGGCGAGAGCCAGGCGTGGGGGTCGGTGCCGGAATGGGCGTGCTCGTGGTCGTCGTGGCCGTGATCGTCGTGGCCGTGGTCGTCGTGGCCGTGATCGTCGTGGCCGTGGTCGTCATGCGCATGGTCGTGCGCATGATCGTCATGGTCGTGGTCGTGGTCGTCATGGCCGTGCTCGTCATGGCCGTGCTCGTCATGGCCGTGCTCGTCATGCGCGTGATCGTGCCCGTGGTCGTCATGCCCATGGTCGTCGTGCCCATGATCGTGCCCGTGGCCGTCGTGCCCATGGTCGTGGCCGTGGTCGTCGTGCCCATGGTCGTCGTGCCCGTGATCGTCGTGCCCGTGATCGTCATGCCCGTGGTCATGCTCGGCGAAGGTCGCGCCGGTGCGCGTCTCGAGGCGGATCGCTTCGGCCGACCAGAGGAGCGTCAGGCGCTGCGCGTCGCCCGCGAGGCGGTCGATCGCGTCCTCGAGCCAGGGGGTCAGTTCCGGCCCGATCCAGACCACGAGGTCCGCCCCCTCCAGCGCCGCCGCCTCGGAGGGGCGGAGCGCGTGGCTGTGCGGCGAGGCGACGGGCGGCAGCACCAGCGCGGGCTCGCCCACGCCCTCCATCACCCGCGCGACGAGCGAGTGGACGGGCGCGATGTCCACCGCAACGCTCGGAACCTCGGCCAGCGCACCCCCCGCGGCGGCCATCAGCGCGATACCCGAAACCCCTGCAAGACGACGCATGCGAAACCTCCCGACGATGAGTGTGATGTTATAACTTCGCCGGGTTGATACGCGTGATGCGATAACATATCAAGAGCCCATCCGGGACCCGGCAGGACCCCCATGCAGACCATCGGTTTCGCCCGCCACGACCACGCGCATTGCATCGCCTCGACCATCGAGGCGGCGGCCGCGCGCTGTGCGGCCGAGGGCCTCCAGTTCACGCCCGTGCGCCGCCGCGTCCTCGAGATCCTGCTGGAGAAGCACCGCGCGATGGGCGCCTACGACATCCTCGAGATCCTGCGCGAGGAAGGCATGGGCGCGCAGCCGCCGGTCGCCTACCGCGCGCTCGACTTCCTCATCGCGCACGGCTTCGCGCACCGGATCGAGCTCCTCAACGCCTTCACCGCCTGTCACCACCCCGACGAGGGGCACACGCCCGCCTTCCTGATCTGCCGGGAATGCGACGCGGTGGCCGAGGCGCCCTCGGGCCCCGCGCGCGAGGGGCTGGCCCGCACCGCCGCCGCCGCCGGCTTCCGCGTGGAGCGCACCGTCGTCGAGGCCATGGGCCTCTGCCCCAACTGCGTGAAGAGCGAAGGCGCCCCCACATGACCCGCCTCATCGAGGCCACGGGCCTCGCGGTGCGCTACGGCGCCTCCCCCGTCCTGAGCGGCGTCGACTTCCGCGTCGACCCGGGCGAGATCGTCACGATCGTCGGGCCGAACGGCTCGGGCAAGTCGACGCTCCTGCGGGCGCTGATCGGCGCCGTGAAGCCCGCCGCGGGCCGGATCGCGCGCGCGTCAGACCTGCGCATCGGCTACGTGCCGCAGCGCCTCCACATCGACGCGACCCTGCCGATGACGGTGCGCCGCTTCCTCGACCTGCCCACCCGCGTCTCCGGGCGGGAGGCGACGCGCGCGCTCGCCGCCTCGGGGGTAAGCGCGGTGGGCGGGCGGCAGATGGCCGACCTCTCGGGCGGACAGCTCCAGCGGGTGCTTCTGGCGCGCGCGCTCCTGTGCCAGCCGGACCTCCTCATCCTCGACGAGCCGACGCAGGGCCTCGACCAGCCGGGATCGGCCGCGTTCTATCGCCAGATCGAGGCGGTGCGGGCCGAGATGGGCTGCGCCGTCGTCATGGTCAGCCACGAGTTGCACGTCGTCATGGCCGCCTCCGACCGCGTCGTCTGCCTCAACGGCCATGTCTGCTGCGAGGGGCATCCCGAACACGTTGCCTCCGCGCCGGAGTACCGCGCGCTCTTCGGGACGGGCACCGGCGGGGCGCTCGCGCTCTACCGGCACGAGCATACGCATGCGCACGATCATGATCACCACGGCGCGGCGCCCGCGCTGGAACAGGGGACGGGGACGTGAGCGGGCTTCTCGACGCGCTTCTGGGCGACTTCCTCGTGCGCGCCTCGCTCGCGGGCGTGGGCGTCGCCATCGCGGCCGCCCCCCTCGGCGCCTTCGTGGTCTGGCGGCGGATGGCCTATTTCGGCGACGCCACGGCCCATGCCGCCATCATGGGCGTCGCGCTGTCGCTCGGCTTCGGCATCTCGCTCTTCGCGGGGGCGCTGGTGATGGCGCTCCTCATGGCGACATCGGTTTCGGCGCTGAGCGGGCGGGGCTACGCCGTCGACACGATCCTCGGCGTCCTCGCGCATTCCGCGCTCGCCGTGGGCCTCGTGGCGGTCAGCCTCCTGCCCGGGGTGCGCGTGGACCTCTCCGCCTATCTCTTCGGCGACATCCTCGCGGTCGGGCGCACCGACCTCCTGGTGATCTGGGGCGGCGCCGTGCTGGTGATGGGGCTGTTGTGGCTGCGGTGGTCGGCGCTCCTGACCGCGACATTGTCGCCGGAACTGGCCTGGGCGGCGGGCATCGACCCGCGGCGGGAGCAATACGTGCTGACGCTGGCGCTCGCCGTCGTGGTGGCGGTGGCGATCAAGGTCGTGGGCGTCCTGCTGATCGCCGCGCTCCTCGTGATCCCGGCCGCCGCCGCCCGCCCCTTCGCCCGCACGCCCGAGGCCATGGCGGTGATCGGCGCGGGCCTCGGCGCGGCCTCGGCGCTCGGCGGCATGGCGGCGGCCTGGACCTTCGACACGCCTGCGGGGCCCACGATCGTCTGCTGCGCGGCCTTCCTCTTCG
>NZ_JBQLZP010000667.1:0-11046 GCF_052168335.1 Roseicyclus sp.
CCGCTCCAGCGTCGAGACGGCGGCCTCGTAGTCGCGCATCCGCACCGAGAGGCGGGCGTATTGCAGCATGAGCGCGCGGTCGGACGGGGCGTCGAGCATCCGCGCGAAGACGGCGGCGCGCTCGGCCGAGATCGCTGCGTCCTGCGCCACACCAGGGGCGGGCGACAGCGCGAGCGCGATGGCGAGGCCTGCCGCGACCCTCGTTGAAACGGGTTTCAGCCTTCGCATCCTCGACATGTCACACCTGCCAGCCCACCGTTAACAACAAGTGATCGGGACGCTAGCCAGCGCCGAATCGCGAATCAATGCGGGAAAACCCTGCGGCGGCCGCTCCGCACGTCATTGCGGCAGATGGGTCACGCCGGGTCGCCAAGCTTGGCGTGCACCTCGTCGAGGTCGATCTCGCCCGTCGGCATCTTGTTGGCGGGGTTCGCGAAGTCGTAGCGGAAGAGGTCGAAGTCGCTCTTGTAGATCTCGTAGACCAGATGCATCGACAGGTCGTCGAAGTAGTCCTCGACCGGATGCGCGCGCTTCGGCCCGTGCCCCTCGCTCTCGTTGAAGCGCGGCACGTCGGACAGGTCCAGCGGATGCGCCGTCTCGGTCCGGTCGAGCACGACCTGCATCCCTTCGTCGAACCTCTCGGTCCAGAAGATGTGGTCGTAGCGCCCGCCATTGACCACGAAGGTCGAGATGTGGCCCGACATCGAGGACCAGTGGATGTCGGGGTCCATCGGCCGGCGCCAGCGGATGGTGTCGCGCGCGAAGAGGAGAAAGCGGCGGAAGCTGCGGATCTGGTCGAACTCCTCCTTGCCGTCCTCGCCGCCGACCTCGATCCCGTATTTCTGGATCAGGAGCGGCACGAGATTGCCGCGGTAGCGCCGGCCGTTGCGCTGGATGCCGCAGATCTTGTCGAAAAAGCTCGACAGGATGCGCGTGTAGGGGTTGCGCACGCAGGTGAAGGCGAAGCCGCGGTGATCGCGGATATTGGCCTCGATCAGCGGCTGGCTGCCCTCGAAGGCCCACTTGTGCATCCCTTCGGCCGCGTCGTGGATGTCGCCGTCGTAGAAGCGGCCGTTGTCGCTGTAGTACATGATCTGGCCGATGGTCGAGCAGGCGCACTTGGGCACCACGCGGTAGACCATGCTCTCGCTGGTCGTCATCCAGGTTCCGGGAAAGCCCATCTCCGCCTCTCGTCCGCCGACTGCTCCGGCCGCCCCCGTCTTGCCGCGGGGGCCGCCCGTGCGACAAAGAAGCAAAGAAGTGGTGCTTCTTCAATCTCCGTGCGCTATGGCTGACGCAACAAAAAGCGGGCAGTGACGCGTATCGTAGCGGACATGGCAAAGATCGCCTTCATTCTCCTCTGTCACAAGGACCCCGAGGCCATCATCCGCCAGGCCGAGCGGCTGACCGCGACGGGCGACTGCGTCGCGATCCATTTCGACGCCCGCGCGCCCTCCGAGACCTATGCGAGGATCACCGAGGCGCTGAAGGACAACGCCGGCGTCGCCTTCGCCGCGCGGCGGGTGAAATGCGGCTGGGGCGAGTGGAGCCTCGTGCGCGCCACGCTCAACGCCGTCGAGGCGGCGGTCGAGGCCTTCCCGCGCGCCACGCATTTCTACATGCTCTCGGGCGACTGCGCGGCGGTGAAGTCGGCGGCCTACGCCCACGCCTTCCTCGATGGCGCCGACCGCGACTACATCGAGAGCTTCGATTTCTTCGCCTCGGACTGGATCAAGACCGGCCTCAAGCGCGAGCGGCTGGTCTACCGCCACGTCGTCAACGAGCGCACGCGGCAGAAGCTGTTCTACGGCCTGCTCGCGCTGCAGCGGCGCCTCCGGCTCGAGCGGCGCATCCCCGCGGACATCCAGGTGATGATCGGCAGCCAGTGGTGGTGCCTCCGGCGCCGCACGATCGAGGCGATTCTCGCGTTCATCCGCAAGCGCCCCGACGTGGTGCGCTTCTTCCGCACGACCTGGATCCCCGACGAGACCTTCTTCCAGACGATGGTCCGCCACCTCGTTCCCGCCCGCGAGATCGAGAGCCGCACGCTGACCTTCAAGATGTTCTCCGATTACGGGATGCCCGTCACCTTCTACAACGACCAGTACGACCTGCTGATTTCCCAGGACTATCTCTTCGCGCGCAAGATCAGCCCGGAGGCGAAGGTGCTGAAGGAGCGGCTCGGGCGGCTGTGGGTGTCGGACCGGACCGACTTCACGGTCAGCCAGGAGGGCCCGAAGCTCTATGCCTTCCTCACCGGGCGCGGGCGGATCGGGCGGCGCTTCGGCACCCGCTTCTGGGAACGCGAGAGCACGCTCGGCCCGGATCGCGAGCTCTACATGATCGTCTGCAAGAAATGGCACGTCGCCAAGCGGATGCTGCACGCGGCGGAGGACCGGCTGGCGATCCGGGGGGTGGAGTACCTCTTCGACGAGGCGGCCTGCCCGGTGCCGCACCTGGGCGGCATCGAGCGCACGCTGGAGAAACGCAACCGTCACCGCCGCGCGATCATGCGGATGCTGTTCGACTACTACGGCACCGACCGGCTGATGATCTGCCTCGACCCCGCGAACATCGACCTGATGCGCGACTTCATGTCGGACCGCGCCAACGCGCGCATCCTCGAGCTGCAATGCGTCTTCGACGACCAGTATCTCGTGGGCCATGCGCGGCGCGTCGGCCTCGCCACCGACCGGACGCCCGACGAGGTGATCCAGCGCATGCTGCCGACGCTGCGCCACGAGTTCGACGACCAGTCCGTGCGCATCCGCGAGGCGGAGTTCCAGAACCACTGGCGCCTGCGCCAGGACCGGGCCCCCGCCGAGAACGCGGCGGTGCTCGCCGACTATTTCGACATCGACGCCGATACGGGCTATGCCCTGGCGGAGACGCCCTACCTCTTCTCGGACTGAAGGACCGCGCGCCCATGGCCTACGCCTACGACGACCAGAACATCTTCGCGAAGATCCTCCGCGGCGAGATCCCGAACGCGACCGTGCTGGAGACCGAGCACACGCTCGCCTTCAACGACATCCGCCCGCAGGCCCCGGTCCACGTCCTGGTGATCCCGAAGGGACGCTACGTCACCTTCGACGACTTCGCGGCCCATGCGAGCCCGGAGGAGATCGTCGATTTCCACCGCGTGGCCGCCCGGATCGTGGCGGAGGCGGGGATCGGGCCGGGCGCGGGCGGCGCGGGCTACCGCACCATCTCGAACGCGGGCGCGGACGCGGTGCAGGAAGTGCCGCACTACCATCTCCACATCCTCGCGGGCCGGCCGCTCGGGCGGATGCTCGACCGCGGCTGAGGCCGCCCGGGCGGTGCGGCCCCCCTCCGGGGCGCCGCGCGCCTTTCCTCTCGCCTGCGGCTCGGGTCGGGGGGCGCCGCCCCCCGGGCCTGCGGCCCTCCCCCCGGCGGTATTTGGGGAAAGATGAAGGGGCGAAGGCCCAGATTCCGGGTCGCGGAGGGCGCGTGTGGAGGGCAGGAACGGGGCGTCCTGCGGAAGGAGACGCACCGCATGACGATCCGAGACGAAGGCCATTCGACGGGCGGGCCCGACGCCTAAGGCAACCGGGCCGAGGTCTGCGGGATCTCCGGCGGAACCGGGGCGCCCTGCCGGCACGGTCTGCGGGACGTGCCGGCGGGCCAGGCGGTCCTGGTGCTCCTCCGCCTCGGCAGACGACCGGGTGAGGGGCTCGTCGGCGGAGGAGCGGATCGTCCACGGGACGGGCGGGATCGTGGCGCGGGAGGTCGTGGCGGGGCGGGCGGCGGAGCTGCCGGCCGATCCGCGCGTGGCCTTCGTCGACATCCGTTCGGCGCGGAACTGCTGCTTTCTCGCGCGGGCGCGGCGGGCGCAGGCCTGACCCGGCGGAGCGGAAAGTGGCGATGCGCGATGCGGCCGCGCGGCAATGCCCGGCTTGCCCGCGCGCTCCCGATTTGCCATATCGGCGCGAGACCGAACCGAGGACGCCGCGCCATGCCCATCGAGCCGCCCGAGACCGAGATCGTCACGACCTGGCGCGTGTCCTGCGACGGGGGCGAGGGGGCGCTCGGCCATCCGCGCGTCTGGCTCTCCGTCGACCACGTGCTCGGCTATGTCGAGTGCGGCTATTGCGACAAGAAGTTCGTGCATGCCGACTTCGCCGGGCCTGCGGCGGAGTCGGGCCCCGGGCGGGCCTGAGCTCACATCATCAGGACGTCCTCCGTCCCGCAGCGCAGCGTGACGCGGCCCGGCTCGCGCGCGACGAACTCGGCGATGGCGTGACCGGACCAGCCCTCGACCGGGCGGCCGTCGAGCGTGGTGCCCGTGCCGATGGCGGTGCCGGTCGGGCCGTCGATGCTGGTATGGGCGACGCTGCCCTCGGTGCCGTCGGAGCAGGCGAACTCGGCCCGGCCGATGGTGCTGTCCCAGGTGCCCTCGCAGGTCGCGCCGCCGTAGAGCTCGCCGTGGAGCGCCCCGTGGAGCGCCCCGTGAAGCGCCCCGTGAAGCGCCCCGTGGAGCGTGCCCTTGTCCCGGCCGACGGAGCCGCCCACGAAGCGCGTGTCGCCGCCGATGCAGGCGACGACATGGGCGCAGCTCTCGGGGTGGCCCGCGCGCAGGACGCAGTCGGGGGCGAGGCGCAACTGCGCATCGGCCGCGGCGGCGAAAAACAAGGTCGCGCCCGCGAGGAGCGCGGGGTAGAACCGGGCGGCGACAGGAGCGGGGCGGAGGGCGTCATGGCATTCGGAAAAGGTCATCATCTTCACCTCGTCGATGGATCCGCCTTCATCTTCCGCGCCTATCACGCCCTGCCGCCGCTGACGCGGAAGTCCGACGGGCTGCCCATCGGGGCGGTCGCCGGCTTCTGCAACATGGTGCACCGGATGATCGAGGCCAATACCGGCCCCGACGCGCCGACGCATGCCGCCGTCGTCTTCGACAAGGGCAGCCACACGTTCCGCAACGACCTCTACGACCTCTACAAGGCGAACCGCGACGAGATGCCGGAGGACCTGCGCCCGCAGATCCCGCTGACGCGGGAGGCGACGCGGGCCTTCAACCTCGCCTGTCTCGAGCTCGCGAACTACGAGGCCGACGACATCATCGCGACGCTCGCCCGCCAGGCGCGCGAGGCGGGGGGGCGGGTGACGATCATCTCCTCGGACAAGGACCTGATGCAGCTCGTCGGCGGCGGCGTCGAGATGTTCGACGCGATGAAGAACGTGCGCATCGACAGCGAGGGGGTCGAGGCCAAGTTCGGGGTCTCGCCCGACAAGGTGGTGGACGTGCAGGCCCTGGCGGGCGACAGCGTCGACAACATCCCCGGCGCGCCCGGGATCGGGGTGAAGACCGCGGCGCTGCTGATCAACGAGTTCGGGGATCTCGAGACGCTCCTCGCGCGAGCGGAGGAGGTTCCCCAGCCCAAGCGGCGCCAGACGCTGATCGACTTCGCCGAGCAGATCCGGCTGTCGAAACGGCTCGTGACGCTCGACGACCGGGTGCCGCTGGAAGAGACGCTCGACGATCTCGAGGTGCGGGAGCCGGACACCGAGACGCTGATGGAGTTCCTCGCGAAGATGGAGTTCCGCACGCTCAGCCGCCGGATCGCCGGCGAGAAGGGCGTCGAGGCGCCCGTGATCCCGGATGCGGCGCCCGAGGGGTCGGAGGAGGGCGGGCCGGTCGAGGGCGCGCCGGAGTTTCCGCCGATCGACACCGGGGCCTACGAGATCGTGCGCGACCTCGCGGGGCTCGCGCCCTGGCTCGAGGCGGCGCGGGCGCGCGGCGTCCTGGCCTTCGACACCGAGACCACCTCGCTCGACGAGATGAGCTGCGATCTGGTGGGCGTGTCGCTCGCCGTCGCGCCGGGGCGGGCCTGCTACATCCCGCTCTGTCACCGGGGCGAGGGCGACGGGCTCTTCGCCGACAGCGCGCTCGCCGAGGGGCAGATGGGGCTTCGGGACTGCCTGGACGCGCTCAGGCCCGTGCTCGAGGACGACGCTATCCTCAAGGTCGCGCAGAACGCGAAATACGACGTGAAGGTGCTCAGCCGCTACGGGATCGAGGTCGCGCCGGTGGACGACACGATGCTCCTGTCCTACGCGATGAACGCGGGGCTTCACGGCCACGGGATGGACACGCTGGCCGAGCGCTACCTCGCGCATTCCTGCATCCCGATCAAGGAGTTGATCGGCTCGGGCAAGGCGCAGGTGACGTTCGACCGCGTCCCGATCGACAAGGCCGGTCCCTACGCCGCCGAGGACGCCGACGTGACGCTGCGGCTCTGGCACCTCTTCAGGCCGCAGCTGCACCGCGCGCGTGTCACCACCGTCTACGAGACGCTGGAGCGGCCGCTCGTCCCGGTGCTGGCGCGGATGGAGCGGGCGGGCATCAAGGTCGACCGCGACACGCTGTCCCGCATGTGGAACGCCTTCGCGCAGAAGATGGCGGGGCTCGAGGCCGAGATCCAGGAGCTTGCGGGCGAGACCTTCAACGTCGGGAGCCCCGCGCAGCTCGGCGAGATCCTGTTCGAGAAGATGGGCCTGCCCGGCGGGCAGAAGGGCAAGACGGGCAAGTATTCCACCCCCGCCGACGTGCTCGAGGACCTCGCGACCGAGCACGACCTGCCGCGCCGGGTGCTCGACTGGCGGCAGCTGCAGAAGCTGAAGTCGACCTATACCGACGCGCTGCAGGAGCACATCAACGCCGAGACGGGGCGCGTCCACACCTCCTATTCGATCGCGGGCGCGAACACCGGGCGGCTCGCGTCCACGGACCCGAACCTCCAGAACATCCCCGTGCGGACCGAGGAGGGGCGGCGCATCCGCGAGGCCTTCGTGGCCGAGGCGGGCAAGGTGCTGGTCAGCCTCGACTATTCGCAGATCGAGCTGCGCATCCTCGCCCATATCGCGGGGATCGACGCGCTGAAGGAGGCGTTCCGCGAGGGGCAGGACATCCACGCCGCGACCGCGTCCGAGATGTTCAACGTCCCCCTCGACCGGATGACGCCCGAGATCCGGCGTCAGGCCAAGGCGATCAACTTCGGCGTGATCTACGGCATCTCGGGCTTCGGGCTCGCGCGCAACCTGCGCATCCCGCGGGCCGAGGCGCAGGGCTTCATCGACCGCTATTTCGAGCGCTTCCCTGGCATCCGAGCCTACATGGACGAGACCAAGGGCTTCGCCCGGAAGAACGGCTATGTCGAGACGCTCTTCGGCCGCAAGATCCACACGCCCGAGATCAACGCCAAGGGCCCGACCGCGGGCTTCGCGCAGCGCGCCGCGATCAACGCGCCGATCCAGGGCACCGCCGCCGACGTGATCCGCCGGGCGATGATCCGCATGGAGGACGCGATCGACGGGCTGCCCGCGAGGATGCTCCTCCAGGTCCACGACGAGCTTCTCTTCGAGGTGGAGGAGGGGGCCGCCGAGACCCTGATCGCGCGGGCCCGCGAGGTGATGGAGGGCGCGGCGCATCCGGCGGTGCATCTCTCGGTGCCGCTGGTGGTCGACGCGGGTCAGGGCGCGAACTGGGCCGAGGCGCACTGATGCCCGCCATCGCGACCTGGGAGGAGCTGCGCGCGCTCGCCCTGTCGCTGGGCCTGCCGGAGGTCGAGGACGCCGTGAGCTGGGGCAACCCCAACCTCAAGGCGCACGGCAAGATGTGGTGCTGGTGGTCGCCCTACAGGGACGCCGCCTGCTTCAAGGGCGGTATCGAGGAGCGCGCGGTCCTGCACGAGGCCGACCCCGAGACCTTCCTCCTCCATCCGCATTACGCCAACCACGGTATCCTGCTGGTCGCCGCCGGACGGATCGGGCGCGACTGGGCCGAGGCGCGGCTCAGGCGGACCTGGGAGGAGGCGGCGCCGAAACGCTGGCTCGCGCAATGGCGGGCCGGGCAGGGATGAGCCGCCCGCGCCCGCGTCCCCGCCGCCCGAAGGAGCCGACGCGCCTCGTCGCCTTCAACAAGCCGATGAACGTGCTCAGCCAGTTCACCGACGACGGGCAATGGCCGGGGCTCGGGCGGTATCTCGACTTGCCGGGGATGTATCCCGCCGGGCGCCTCGACCGGGACAGCGAAGGGCTGCTCCTGCTGACCAACGACGGAGGGCTCCAGGCGCGGATCACGTCGCCGAAGTCCGGGACGCCCAAGACCTACTTCGCCCAGGTGGAGGGGGAGCCTTCCGCCGAAGCGCTGGAGGCGCTGCGCGCGGGCGTGACGCTGAACGACGGTCCGACGCGGCCCGCCGTGGTGGAGGCGGTGGAGGCGCCGAGCTGGCTCTGGCCGCGCGACCCGCCCGTGCGCTTCCGCAAGTCGGTGCCGGAGGCCTGGCTGCGGCTCACGATCACCGAGGGGCGCAACCGGCAGGTGCGGCGCATGTGTGCGCAGGTGGGCCTGCCGGTCCTGCGCCTCGTCCGCTGGTCGGTCGGGGCGCACACCTTGGAGGGGCTGCCGCCCGGCGGCTGGAAGGAGCTTCAGCCATGAGCGCGGAAACCGTCACGGTCGAGAGCCGGGCGGCGCTCCGGGACTGGCTCGCGGCGCACCACGCCACCTCCCCCGGCGTCTGGATCGCCACCTACAAGAAGCACCACCCGGCCTACCTCCCCTGGGGGCAGGCGGTGGAGGAGCTGCTGTGCTGGGGCTGGGTCGACGGGCAGGTGGCCGCCCTCGACGCCGACCGGATGCGCCACCGCTGCGCGGCGCGCAATCCGCGCTCGGCCTGGTCGGCGGTGAACAGGGAGATCGTGGCGCGGATGCGGGCCGAGGGCCTCATGACGCAAGCGGGCGAGGCGGTCATCGCCGCGGCGGAGGCGAACGGCATGTGGTCCTTCCTCGACGACGTGGAGCGGGGCGAGGTGCCGGACGACCTCGCCGCCGCGCTGGGGGAGTTGCGCCCCGTCTGGGACGCCTGGCCGCGGAGCGTGACGCGCGGCACGCTGGAATGGATCAAGACGGCGAAGACGGGGGAGACGCGGGCGCGCCGCATCGCGGAGGTGACGCAGAGCGCGGCGTCGGGGCTGCGGCCCGCGCCGTTCCGGCGCTGAGGGTGGCGCGCCGTTCCGGCGCTGAGGGGGTCAGCGTCGAGGGGGCGTTTTCCAAGGGAAAACGCGGGCAAAACGGATGTTTTGCCGGCCGGAAAACCTCCGTTTTCCGGCCCTCTCGGGCGAGGGTGGCGCGGTGTCCGAAACCGCGCGCGGTCCGCGCGGGGGCTCTTGCGTATTTCGGGAAAGATGAAGGGGCTGGCGCGCGCCCGTCAGTCGGCGAGCTGGTCGTAGGCCTCCATCACCTTGGCGCCGTACATGTAGCCCGGCCCGCCGTTCATCAGGACGCAGACGTTCACGACCTCGGCCATCTCGGCCCGTGTGGCGCCCGCGCGGATCGCCGCCTTCACGTGGAAGCCGATGCAGTCGACGCATTGCTTGGAGACCGCGATGGCGAGTGCGATCAGCTCCTTCTCCCGGGTGGAGAGCGCGCCCTCGGCCAGCGCCGCGTCGTGAAGCTCGTGGAAGCCCTGCGCCACGGCCGACTGCTCGGCGCGGAGGGGCTTCAGGAGCGTTGAGGTGTGGCGGAGCGTGTCTTTCCAGTCCATCGGGTGTCCCTGTCGTTGGCTTCCGCACCGATAGGCCGCGCCGCGCCCGCGCACCTTGCGGCAGATCAACCCCGCGAACGGAAACGGGGCCGCAGGCGTCTTTCGCGCGGCCCCGTCCCCTTGCGCCGCCGAACCTCCCCGGCGCCGCGATCCCGTGTCAGGCGAGCATCACCATCGGGTTCTCGATGTTCTCGACGATGGCCTGCAGGAGCTCGGCCCCGAGCGCGCCGTCGATGACCCGGTGATCGACGCTGAGCGTCACGCTCATCACGGTCGCCACGGCCAGTTCGCCGTCCGCGCCCACCACGGGCTTCTTCACGCCCGCGCCGACGGCGAGGATCGCGCCGTGGGGCGGGTTGATGACCGCGTCGAAGTTGTCGACCCCGTACATCCCGAGGTTCGAGATGGCGAAGGAGCCGCCCACGTATTCGTGCGGCGCGAGCTTGCGGTCCCGCGCGCGGGTGGCGAGGTCCTTCATCTCGGCCGAGAGGGCGGAGAGCGACTTCATGTGCGCGTCCTTGAGGACCGGGGTGAAGAGGCCGCCGTCGACCGCCACGGCCACGGCCACGTCCGAGGGCCCGAGCCGGAGGATGCGGTCGCCCGCCCAGACCGCGTTGGCGCCGGGCACGGCCTGCAGCGCGTTGGCGCAGGCCTTGATGACGAAGTCGTTGACGGAGAGCTTCACGCCGCGGGCTTCGAGCTGCTTGTTGAGCTGGCCCCGGAACTTCAGGAGCGCGTCGAGGCGGATGTCGCGGCGGAGGTAGAAATGCGGGATCGTCTGCTTGGCCTCGGTCAGGCGGGCGGCGACGGTCTTGCGCATCCCGTCGAGCTTGACCTCCTCGTAGTCGCGGCCCTCGTACATGCGGGCGACCTGGTCCGCGCCCATGCCCGCGGGCATCGCGGGCTTGGCGCCTTGCGTCGCGGCGGCGGCGGCCGGTTCGGGCGCCTTCGCGGCGGCGGCGGGCTGCGCCTCGGCCTTCTCCACGTCCGCCTTCACGATGCGGCCGTGGGGGCCGGAGCCCTTGATGGCGGAGAGGTCGAGGCCCCGGTCCTTCGCGATCCGGCGCGCCAGCGGCGAGGCGAAGACGCGCGCGCCGTCCGAGGCGGCCGGCGACGCCGCCGGGGCGGGGGCCGAGGCAGATGCAGGGGCCGCGCCCCGGCCATAGCCGCCCGCGGGCTCGGTCGGGGCCGAGGCCGCGGCGGGCGCGACATGGGAGGAGGCTTCCGGCGGCTTCTGTCCGCCCGTCGCGCCGATGTCGTCGGCGCTCTCGCCCTCCTCGAGCAGGACGGCGATGGGCGCGTTCACCTTCACGCCCTCGGTGCCCTCGGCCACGAGGATCTTGCCGATCACGCCCTCGTCAACGGCCTCGAATTCCATCGTGGCCTTGTCTGTCTCGATCTCGGCGAGGATGTCGCCGGCGCTGACCGTGTCGCCCTCCTTCACCAGCCAGCGGGCGAGCGTGCCGTCTTCCATCGTCGG
>NZ_JBQLZP010000668.1:0-2478 GCF_052168335.1 Roseicyclus sp.
CCGCTCCGAGCAGAGGAAGGCGATCGCGGCGGCGACCTCCTCGGGGCGGCCGCGGCGGCCGAGCTCGATATGCGGGCGCTCCTCCCTCAGGAAGCTCTCCACGGCCTCCTCCCGGTCGGTGCCCCGCTCGGCTGCGCGGCGGTCCATCATGCCGTCGGTCATCGGCGTCTCGATGAAGGCGGGCGAGACCGCGTTGACGAGGACGCCGTTCTTCGCCACGGCGCGGCTGAGCGCGCGGGCGTAGTTCAGGAGGCCCGCCTTGGCGACGTCGTAGACCGCCTCCTCCGCATAGGGCTGGGCGGCGTTCTCGGAGGAGACGACGACGACGCGGCCCCAGCCGCGCCGCGCCATCGCGGGCACGAAGGCGCGGAGGGTCCGCACGACGGACATGAAGTCGGTGTCCCAGGCCTCGGTCCAGTCGGCGTCGGTCAGGTCCAGCGGGTGGCCCTTGGCCCCCGTGACGCCCGCCGCGCAGACGAGGATGTCGGGCATCGTGAAGCGCTCTTCCACGGTCATGGCGAGCCCGTCGACCTGGTCGGTGCGCGCGAGGTCGGCCTGGAGCGCGCGCACCTCGCCCGGCAGCTCCTGCGCCGCGGCGGCCACCGCGTCGCCCTGCCGGTCCACGAGGATGACGGAGGCGCCCTCCTCGGCGAGGAGGCGGCCCGTCGCCTTGCCGATGCCCGAGGCGCCGCCCGTCACGAGGGCGGTGCGTCCCTTCAGTCCGAGGTCCATTGGTCGTCCTTTCGCGTGTTGCCACGGTCGAACGCGACGCCGCCGGAGGCGGTTCCGGCCCGCACCCCCGCGATGCCGCGCCGCAGGAGGATCAGCGCGAGCGGCACGGTCCAGAACCAGGTGGCGGCGAGCGCGGCCTTCTCGAAGCCGCCGTCGAGGTGGTCGGGGGCGAGCTTGAAGGCGGCGGCGAGGACGGCCCAGAGGACGGCGGCGGTCCCGAAGGACAGGCCCGCGCTCCGCCGGACGCGCAGGGCACCCCGCGCCATGGCGAGCGGCCCGGCGAGGTAGAGCGGCCCGAGCGCGTAGGTCAGCCGCGTGTGGACCGTCAGCGGGTCGTCGGGGTTCGAGTTGAATTCGTCCCAGATCCCGAGGAGCGTCACGACGAGCGCGATCAGCGCGAGGCAGAGGATGCCGAGCGACCAGAACCACCGCCCGAGATGGAGGTGGGCGCTCCCGATGGCGAGCGCCAGCATCCCGCCCGCGTTGAGGTAGAAGCCGGTGTCCATGATCACGCGATGCGGTCCGCGCGCGAGGTCGCTGACGGTGTCGGCGAGGACGTCGTGCGCCGCGTGGGACAGGGCGAGCGGCAGCGCGGCCAGCGGCGCGAGCACGCCGAGAAGGCCGGCGGCGCCGCAGAGGACGAGCAGCTCGGGCCGCTCCGAGGCGACGGGGGCGGAGCCGCGGGGTGCGGGCGGGGCGCTCATTCACCCTCCTCCGCCCGGGGGCGCATGGCGGCGGGTGCCTCGGCCCCGGGCGCCGGGACGGGGCCCCGTGCCGTCTCGGGCGACGCCGACGGGCCGGGCGCGATGGGGGGGTGCGGGGCGCTCATCCCCAGCCCCCCGCCTGTCCGGTCGGCCTCCGGCCTGTCGGGTCGGGAACCGCGTCGCGGCCCCGGGCGATGGCCCGCGCCCTCGCCTCGCACGCGGCGGACACGGCGGCTCCCGGTGGCGCGGCAGGCATTCCGCGCGCCGGAAACCGGGGCCCGGAGCGTCGGCGAACAGCCGGTCGCGGGGACCGGGGACCGCGCCGTGGCGGTCGACGCGGACGGGGCGGGCAGGCGGGG
Organism: Roseicyclus sp.; assembly: GCF_052168335.1. GTDB lineage: Bacteria > Pseudomonadota > Alphaproteobacteria > Rhodobacterales > Rhodobacteraceae > Roseibacterium. The sequence goes on from NZ_JBQLZP010000668.1 coordinate 1,796, forward strand.
CTGCGGGGCGCTCATCCCCGGTCCCCGGCCTGTGGTGTCGGGGAGGCGCATCGCGGTTGCGGACGATGGCCGGTGATATCCCCCCGCACGAGGCGGAATGCTGGCGGGGCATGGATCCCGCGCGCAGGAAACCGAGGCGCAGGAAACCGAGGCGCAGGGGGTCTGCGAACAGCCTCTCGCTGTGCCCGACGAACCTGACCGTTTCGGGCGACGCGGGCGGGACGCGCGGGCCGGGCGACGCGGAGAGGGCGCACAGCCGGGTAACGCAGGCGGGGCGACGCGGAGACAGTGCGACGGGGGCAGACGCGCAGACAGGGCGGCGTCCCGCGTGGGGCGATCTTGCAACCTCCGTGACCAGCCAGCCGATCGCTCCGGGCGCGCGTCGGACGCCCCGAGACCGCGTCGTGCTGGCGAACGTCAAGCCGGGGGGCAACCAGCGCGGTGTTCCGGGCAAGGGCGGGGTGGTCATCGGGACTCCGGTCTCCATGGGGGGCTCCACGGGGCGATGGCCGGATGGCGTCGGGCTGCGCGGCCAGCGGCGGACCATCGGGGCCGGGACCGGAGGCGGTGCGGCCTCGCGGGGCGGCGGTGCGTGGGCCGCTTGGCACTGGGAGAGGGCGGGGCGTCGGGTCTCCATGGGGGGCTCCACGGGGCGATGGCCGGATGGCGTCGGGCTGCGCGGC
>NZ_JBQLZP010000669.1:0-6727 GCF_052168335.1 Roseicyclus sp.
CCGCGCCGGCGGGCCCCTTCCGGGGGTCCGGCGGCGCGACCCCCGTTCCCGATCCCGACGAGTGCCGAGCATGACGCCGAGAGACCAGTCCCGTTCCGCCCGCGAGATCGCCTCCCTCGCCCCGATCATTCCCGTCCTCGTCGTCGAGGACGCGGGCCACGCCCGTCCCCTCGCCGAGGCGCTGGTCGCGGGCGGCCTTCCCGCGCTCGAGGTCACGCTGAGAACGCCCGCCGCGCTCGAGGCCATCGCCGCCATGGCCGAGGTGCCGGGCGGTGTCGTCGGGGCGGGGACCCTCCTCACGCCCGCCGATGTCCGCGCCGCCAGGGCCGCGGGCGCGCGCTTCGGCGTCTCGCCGGGGGCCACCGAGGCGCTTCTCGCGGCCTGCGCCGAGGAGGGCCTGCCGCTCCTGCCGGGCGCGGCCACGGCCACCGAGGCGATGCGCCTTCTCGAGGCGGGCTACGACATGCTCAAGTTCTTCCCCGCCGGTCCCGCGGGCGGGGTCGCCTATCTCGCCGCGCTGGCCGGCCCCCTGCCGCAGGTGGCGTTCTGTCCCACGGGCGGCGTCTCGCCCGGCAACGCGCGCGACTACCTCGCGCTGCCCAACGTGATCTGCGCCGGCGGCTCCTGGGTGGCGCCCGCCGACCTCCGGGCGCGGGGCGACTGGGCCGGCATCGAGGCGCTGGCGCGCGAGGCGGCGGCGCTCCGCTGACCTGCGCCCTTCGGTCGCGTGGGCCATGCTCCGCCGAGGCGCGGGGTGTCTTCCGGCAGCCCGCCGCGCAACACGCAGCCGTGATTGGCAAACCGCGAAACCCTTCTCCATGTCGGGCGTTGAGAGGACGGTGGCGCCGCAAGCGCGACCCCGCCTCATCGAGCAATGGAAAGGACAAGACCAAATGACCAAGAGAATGACCGCGGCACGCACCGGGCGTCTCGGCGTCCTCGCGGGCGCGCTCGCGCTCGTCGCCGCGCCGGCCCTCGCCGGCGGCATGGCCGAACCCGCACCGGCCCCGGCCGTCATCCCCGCGGCGCCCGCGCCGATGCCCTCCGCCGACTGGACCGGCCTCTACGGCGGTGTGCAGCTCGAGTACGGCGACGCCAACGTGACCGGAGGCATCTCGGGCGACGGGATGCTCGGCGGCATCTTCGCAGGCTACCGCTACGACTTCGGCAACTACGTTCTCGGCGCGGAGCTGGACGTGAACGCGGCGGACATCAACCTGCCGGGCGTCGGCGACATTGACACCGTCAGCCGCCTCGGGCTCGAGGCCGGCTTCGACGCGGGCAACATGCTGTTCTACGGCACCGCCGGCGGCGCGGTCGCCACGGTCGATGCCGGTGCCGACACGCTGCGCGGCCACGGCTATTTCTACGGCGTGGGCATGGACTACGCGCTGACCGAGACGCTGACCGTCGGTGCCGAGCTTCTCCAGCACGAGTTCCAGGACTTCGACAACATCGCTGGCACCGACGTCGATGCCCTGACCTTCGGCGTGAACGCGGCCTTCCGCTTCTGATCGCATGACTACGCGGCCCGGACGACTGCGTCCGGGCCGTTCTTCAGGCCGCCGCCGCGCGCCCCGCGGCGAAGCCGATCAGCCGGTCGAGCGCTTCGGCGAACTGCGCGTCCGGCAGCGTCAGCGCGACGCGCACATGCCCCGCCGCCGCCGTCCCGAAGCTCTCCCCCGGCATGACCGCGACCAGCCGCTCCGCGAGCAGCGCCTCGGCGAATTCCGTCCCCGACATCCCCGTCCGCCGCACGTCGATCATCGCGTACATCGCCCCGTCTGGCGGTACCGCGCCCAGCACCTGCTGCCGACCGATCCGGTCGAGCACGAGGTCGCGCCGCCGCCGGAAGGGCTCGGCCACCGCGGCCTCCACCTCCGGCCCGAGGTCGAGCGCGAAGAGCGCCGCGTCCTGGATGTAGCCCGGCACCCCGTAGGTCGTGTGCGTGGCGAGTTGCACCAGATCGGCGATGGCCTCGGCCGGTCCCGCGACCCAGCCGATGCGCGAGCCCGTCATGGCGTGGCTCTTCGACATCGACCCCACCGTCAGCGTCCGCTCCGCCATGCCCGGCCGCCCGGCGAAGGGCAGGTGCCACCCGTGCCAGACCTGCGTGTCGTAGACCTCGTCGGAGATCACCCAGAGGTCCGCCTCCGCCGCCGCCCGCGCGATGCCGTCCATCGTCTCGGCCGTGTAGACGGCGCCGGTCGGGTTGTTGGGCGAGTTGATCAGGAGGCTCCGCGCCCCCGTCGCGCGCGCCGCGGCCAGGATGTCCTCGCCGCGCGGCTGGAACCCGTCCCCGGGGCGTGCGGCGACGCGGACCGGCCGCGCGCCGACGGCGCGGATCGTGCCGGGATAGGTGGCGTAGTAGGGGTCGATCAGGAGGCCGGTGTCCCCTTCGTCGAGTGCCGCGTGATGCGCGGCGAAGAGCGCGGCCTGCCCCCCCGGCGTCACCAGCACGTTCTCGCGCCCGAGCGCCAGCCCCGAGGCCGCCGAGAGACGCGCCGCGATCCGGTCGCGGAGCGCGGCGATTCCCGGCACGACGGCATAGCCCGTGTGCCCCGCGCGCGCCGCGGCATGCATCGCGTCGAGGATCGCGGGATCGGTGCGCGTGTCGTGCTCGCCGATGGTCAGCTCCAGCACCGGCTGGCCCGCGGCCTTCATCGCACGCGCCTTGTAGAACACCTCCCAGGCGTCGGCCTCGCCGCCGAGGAGCGCGCGGATACGGGTGGAGCGTTCGGGCATGGCGGGCCTTCCGGTCGTGCGGGGGATCGCCCGGACGAGACCACGGCGGCGGACGCTCCGCAAGAGGCGCCGCTCAGGTCTCGAGCGGGGCGTCGTTGTCGGTCCGCACCAGCCGGTAGGACGCGATGATCCGCCGCTGCAACTCGTCGGGCGGCGTCTCCCAGGGCACCAGCACCCAGCCCGCGTCGGTCAGCGAGGGCGGCGAGTGGGCGCGCCCCTCGTTCACCATCCGCGCCGCGACGACGTAGTCCATCCGCAGGCTCACGCCGTGCCCGTTCTCGGTGTAGGCCGCGAACATGTGCCCCTCGACGGTCCAGACGACGGTGTCCGGGCCGAAGGGCTGCTGCCGCTCGGTATCTGCGAGAGCGCGGCAGACGCGGTCTGCAAACGTCTGGTGCATGGGTCTGAGTGGTCGCTCGTCCCGTGTATGCCGCAGGATACAATCAAAAGGGGGGCGAGTCGCAAGCCCGTCCGGCCCGGTGCGCCGCCATCGGTTCCCTTCGGCCCCGCAACCTGCTAGGTGCGCCTCGCGCGGAAAGCCTGCGGGAGAACGGGAAAATGGTCGGGATCAGGCTCAGGAACTCGATGACGCGGAAGGTCGAGCGGCTGGAGCCGATCGACCCGCAGAACGTGCGCATGTATGTCTGCGGCCCCACCGTCTACGAGCGCGCGCATCTCGGCAACGCCCGGCCCGCCGTGGTCTTCGACGTGCTCTTCCGGCTGCTGCGCCATGAATACGGGGCCGATCACGTGACCTACGTGCGCAACTTCACCGACGTCGACGACAAGATCAACGCCCGCGCCGCCGAGACGGGGCGGCCGATCTCCGAGATCACGGACGAGACCATCGCCTGGTATCTCGAGGACATGGGCGCGCTCGGCGTGCTGGAGCCCACGCACATGCCCCGCGCCACGGCCTATATCGGCGCGATGATCGCGATGATCGAGGACCTGGTCGCCGGGGGCCACGCCTACGAGGCGGAGGGCCATGTCCTCTTCTCCGTGTCGAGCTACCGGAACTACGGCCGGCTTTCGGGCCGCTCGGTCGAGGACATGATCGCGGGCGCCCGCGTCGAGGTCGCGCCGTGGAAGCGCGACCCGATGGACTTCGTGTTGTGGAAGCCCTCGGACGACAGCCTGCCGGGCTGGGACAGCCCCTGGGGGCGGGGGCGGCCCGGCTGGCACATCGAATGCTCGGCCATGGCGCACGAGCTTCTGGGCGCGAGCTTCGACATCCATGGCGGCGGCAACGACCTCTTGTTCCCGCACCACGAGAACGAGATCGCGCAATCGGCCTGCGCCCACCCCGAGGGGCATTTCGCGAAGATCTGGATGCACAACGAGATGCTCCAGGTCGAGGGCAGGAAGATGTCGAAGTCCCTCGGCAACTTCTTCACCGTGCGCGAATTGCTGGAGCAGGGGATACCAGGCGAGGTGATCCGCTTCGTGTTCCTGTCCACGCATTACTCGAAGCCGATGGACTGGACGGCGAAGAAGGCGGAGGAGGCGAAAGCAACGCTGAGGAGATGGGCTCAACTGCTTTCTGAAAGGCCTGCGGCAAGAACGGCGTCAGAGCCAGAACTTGATCCAATTGTCGTCCGTGCGCTTTCGGACGATCTCAATGCGCATCTTGCGCTCGCCCGTTGTAATGAACTCTACATCCAAGCCAAAGAAGCCACAAACGAAGGAAACCGAGCGCTAGGAAGCCTGTATTGGTGCATGAAGGAGCTCCTCGGCATTGACCTAGACGATGTATGGGAGGCGCTTCGGCCTAGAACCGTTGACGATATGATCCGAAAGTTCGAGCTGGGAGTGGCCTACAACAAATCGGTTTTTGGCCAGACTATTGAAGCCCTAATTGCACGTCGAATATTGGCGAAGCGCGATAGAGACTATGCGGAGTCGGATCGCATTAGAGATGCGCTAGCTGACGCCGGCGTTTTATTGCGCGATGTTCCGGGAGGAACGGATTTCGAATTCACGCCAGATTTCGACCCCGCAAAACTCGAGAACATCCTATGAGCGCGCAACGTCGGCCAGCTCCCGACCGCGGGCAAGGGAGAAGCCCCCGCGTCGCGCCTGAGGCGCGAACCTTCGGTGCGACGGGGCGGTCGGGGGCTGGCCGGGCCGTAGTCGTCCCCGCCGCGCTTGAGGCAACTCTACCGGACTTCTGCCTGGGCGCTTCATCCCGTAGAGCGGGACTTGTCCCGCCAGCCTTGCGCGGCGGGACAAGTCCCGCCCTACGGTGGGCTGACGCGGGTGGCGGTGCCCACCCATGACCCGCGAGCGCCTCTACCTCTACGACACCACGCTGCGCGACGGGCAGCAGACGCAGGGCGTGCAGTTCTCGACGGCCGAGAAGGTGCGCATCGCCGAGGCGCTCGACGCGCTCGGGCTCGACTACATAGAGGGCGGCTGGCCGGGCGCGAACCCGACCGACAGCGCCTTCTTCGAGGCCGCCCCCGCGACCCGCGCCACCATGACCGCCTTCGGCATGACCAAGCGGGCGGGGCGCTCGGCCGCGAACGACGACGTGCTGGCCGCCGTCCTCAACGCCGGCACGCCCGCCGTCTGCCTCGTCGGCAAGACCCACGACTTCCACGTCACCGAGGCGCTCGGCATCGCGCTGGAGGAGAACCTCGGCAACATCTCCGCCTCCGTCGCCCACGTGGTCGCGCAGGGGCGCGAGGCGCTGTTCGACGCGGAGCACTTCTTCGACGGCTACAGGGCGAACCCCGCCTACGCGCTCGACTGCGCGAGGGCCGCGCGCGACGCGGGCGCGCGGTGGGTCGTGCTCTGCGACACCAACGGCGGCACGTTGCCGGGCGAGATCGGGCGGATCGTGGCGGAGGTCATCGCCGCCGGCATCCCCGGCGACCGCCTCGGCATCCACTGCCACAACGACACCGAGACGGCGGTGGCCGGCAGCCTCGCCGCCGTCGAGGCGGGCGCGCGGCAGGTGCAGGGGACGCTGAACGGTCTCGGCGAGCGTTGCGGCAACGCGAACCTCACCTCGCTCATCCCGACGCTCCTCCTGAAGGAGCCCTGGGCCAGCCGCTACGAGACCGGCATCACGCCCGGGGCGCTGGCGGGCCTGACGCGCACCTCGCGGATGCTCGACGACATCCTGAACCGCGTGCCGACGCGGCAGGCCGCCTATGTCGGCGCCTCGGCCTTCGCGCACAAGGCGGGCCTCCACGCCTCGGCCATCGTGAAGAACCCCGCGACCTACGAGCACATCGCGCCCGAGACCGTGGGCAACGCCCGCATCATCCCGATGTCGAACCAGGCCGGGCAGTCGAACCTCCGCCAGCGGCTGAGGGAGGCGGGCATCGAGGTCGCCGACGCCGACCCCGCGCTCGGCGAAATCCTGCGCGAGATCAAGGCCCGCGAGGACGAGGGCTATTCCTACGACACCGCGCAGGCCAGTTTCGAACTGCTCGCCCGCCGGGCCCTGGGGATCATGCCGCGGTTCTTCGAGGTGAAGCGCTACCGCGTGACGGTCGAGCGGCGGAAGAACAAGTACGACCGGATGGTCAGCCTGTCGGAGGCGGTGGTCGTGGTGAAGATCGGGGATCGCAAGATGCTGTCCGTGTCCGAATCGATGGACGAGCAGGGCAGCGACCGGGGCCCGGTGAACGCGCTCGCCAAGGCGCTGGCCAAGGACCTCGGGCCCTACCAGGGCTATATCGACGACATCCGCCTGGTCGACTTCAAGGTGCGGATCACGCAAGGCGGAACCGAGGCCGTGACGCGCGTGGTCATCGACAGCGAGGACAGCGCGGGGCGGCGGTGGGCGACCGTCGGCGTCTCGCCCAACATCGTCGACGCGAGCTTCGAGGCGCTGCTCGACGCGATCGAATGGAAGCTGGTGCGCGACGGCGCGCCCGAGGCCTGAAGACAGGGACCGACCGATGAACATGGACACATTCCTCCGCTTTCACGAGGGCGTCTCGCGCCAGGGGCCCGGCACGCCCCAGGA
>NZ_JBQLZP010000670.1:0-4773 GCF_052168335.1 Roseicyclus sp.
ATGTCCGTGTTGTCGAAGGCGGTCTGCGCGAATGCCGGCGACGCGACCAGCGCTCCGGCGACAATGATCTGTGGCAATCCTTTGACGATCATCGGATTTCCTTCCTGTGACTTGGCTTATGAACGGGTGGGGACGCTGGTGCCGGGTCGTGCACCGCCCAGAACGCCAACCACGCAACCGGAGGATCGGGTCCATGCCCGGACACGCCGTCGCGGCATTTTGACTGCGGGTGCCCCCGGCGGGCTCGGACCGGGAGGCGTGAACAGGCGCGGAGCCCTCGTCTTCGGGCCCGTGCCGGTCAGGGCGGTCCTCTGCCTCGGTGTGGCGCGCAAACCGGCATCGGCCCGGACGACGGAAGGTCATGGCGACGGCGAACCTTGAAACCCCGACCGGAATGCGGTCTGGCTCGACCGGATCCGCCCCTCCGCCCGAGGAGACGCGAGAGGCACGGTGAGCGAAGGAACAGGCGCGGCATGACGCAGATATCCGACCGACCCGGCGACGCGATCGAGGCGATCTTCGGCCGGAAGAAGGCGCTGATCGGCATGATCCACTGCCCGGCCTTCCCCGGGGCGCCGCGCTATCGCGGCATGGCGCGCGAGGAGATCGTCTCCATCTGCCTGCGCGATGCCGAGCGGCTGGTCGCGGGCGGGATGCACGGCCTTCTCGTCGAGAACCACGGCGACATCCCTTTCTCGAAGCCCGAGGACATCGGCCCCGAGACGGCGGCCTTCATGGCGGTCGTGGCCGACCGGGTCGCGCGGGAATTCGCGCTGCCCATCGGGATCAACGTGCTCGCGAACGCGCCCGTCCCGGCCTTCGCGATCGCCGCGGCCTCGGGAGCCTCGTTCATCCGCGTGAACCAGTGGGCCAATGCGTATGTCGCGAACGAGGGCTTCATGGAGGGCCGCGCGGCCGAGGCGTTGCGTTACCGCGCGAAGCTCCGGGCCGACGGCATCCGCGTCTTCGCCGACAGCCATGTCAAGCACGGCAGCCACGCCATCGTCGCCGACCGGAGCCTGGCCGAACTGACGCGCGACCTCGCCTTCTTCGACGCCGACGCGGTGATCGCCACGGGAAACCGCACCGGGGACAGCGCGTCCCTCGAGGAGATCGAGACGGTGCGCGCCGCGACGCACCTGCCGGTGCTCGTGGGCTCGGGCGTCTCGCCAGCGAACGTGGCGGCGATCCTCGAGCGGGCCGATGCGGTGATCGTGGCCTCCTCCCTCAAGGAGGGCGGCGTCTGGTGGAACGCGGTGGAGGCTGCGCGCGTCCGCGACTTCGTGGCGGCCGCGCAGCCCGTGCTGGAGCGGTCGTGACCGCCGGCCGAAGCTCCGCCAGCCACATGTGCGTCGGGCGATAAACTGCTTGCGCCGCTAAGCTTTCCCGAGCCAAATGGTGTCACATAACCGTCACAAAGGTTTCGGGGAGGAAACTCATGACACGGGATAACCTGCGGGCCGCGACCCTCGCGGCAGCCGGACTTGCGGCCATCGTGCCGGCCAGCGCGCAAGCCGACGAACTGGTGCTCTACTGCTCGGTCCAGGAGGAATGGTGCCGCGGCATGTCCGAGGCGTTCCAGCGCGAGACCGGGATCAACGTTCTGATGACGCGGCGCTCCTCGGGCGAGACCTATGCCCAGATCGCCGCCGAGGCGGCGCAGCCGCGCGGCGACGTGTGGTGGGGCGGCACCGGCGACCCGCATCTCCAGGCCGCGCAGGAAGGCCTGACCGAGGAATACCGTTCGGAGATGCTGGACCAGCTCCAGCCCTGGGCCGTGCAGCAGGCCGAGACCTCGGGCTTCCGCACCGTCGGCATCTACGCCGGCGGCCTCGGCTTCGGCTACAACTCCGACCTCGTGACCGAGAACCCGCCGGCCTGCTGGGCGGACCTGCTCGACCCGCGCTTCGAGGATGACGTCCAGGTGGCGAACCCGAACTCCTCGGGCACGTCCTACACCATGCTCGCCACGATGGTGCAGCTCATGGGCGAGGACGAGGCCTTCGCCTATCTCGCGGAGCTTCACAACAACATCAGCCAGTACACGCAGTCGGGCTCGGCCCCGATCCGGGCGGCCGCGACGGGCGAGACGGCGATCGGCATCGTCTTCATGCACGACGCGGTCGCGCAGACGGTGCAGGGCGCCCCCATCGTGACCGTCGCGCCTTGCGAGGGCACCGGCTACGAGGTGGGCTCCATGTCGATCATCGCGGGCGGCCCGAACCCGGACGCGGCGCGCGCCTTCTACGACTGGGCGCTGACGCCCGCCGCGCAGGAGATCGGGGCGGCGAACAACAGCTTCCAGATCCCCTCGAACGTGAACGCGGCCACGCCCGACGCGGCGCCCCGCCTCGAGGACGTGAACCTGATCGACTACGACTTCGCGCTCTACGGCTCGAGCGAGGAGCGCACGCGTCTGTTGCAGCGCTGGGATGCCGAGATCGGATCGCTGCCCCAGTAACGGTCCGTGGCACGCCTCACGCTGACATCGGACCGCGCCGGGGCAGCCTGGCTCGGTCTGCTCGCCGCATCGCTGGTTCTCCTGCCCTGGTACAAGGGCATGGGGCTGGCGGCGGGCCCCGGCGCCTCGGCACTGGCCCAGGCGCTTTCGGGGCGTGGCTGGCTCTGGCCGCTGATCGGCGCGGCAGCGGCGCTTGCCTTCGCGGCGCTGACGAAGAGGTGGCAGCGCTCGACCCCGGCGCTCGCGCCGGCGGCGGGCGCGCTCGGCCTCCTGATCTGGCAGGGCTTCGCGGTGGGCCTGCGCGGCCCCTCCGCCGAATGGGTCGGCGGCCTCTTCCCGCGCGCGGCCGAGGGGCAGACCGGCTTCGGCTGGGGCGGGTTCCTCGCCGGGATCGCGCTGGTCGGCCTCCTGTCGGACCTCGTCGCGGCGCGCGGCTTCTGCCGGGGCGAGCGGTTCCCGGCCTTCTGCATCACGGCCATCGTCGCCCTGCTGACCCTCTTCGTGTTCTTCCCGATCCTGCGCCTCGGGCTCGCGGCCTTCGTCGACACCGAGGGGGCGCTCGCGCTCGGCACGTTCTGGGCGCGGCTGACGGCGCCGGACCTCTGGGGCGTGTCGTGCTTCGTCGGCGCGGGGCGCTGCGGCGTGGTCGTGAACACGGTGGTCCTCGGCGTCCTGTCCGCGACGCTGGCCACCGCCCTCGGCCTCGCGCTGGCACTCCTCGTCAACCGCACCGATTTCCGGATGAAGCGCGCGCTCCGCGCCATCTCGATCCTGCCGATCATCACGCCGCCCTTCGTGGTCGGCGTCGCCATCATCCTCCTCTTCGGGCGCACGGGCCTCGTCACCGGCTTCGTCGCCGACCTGATGGAGGTGCGGCCGACCCGCTGGGTCTACGGCCTGCCCGGCATCCTGATCGCGCAGGTCCTGGCCTTCGCGCCCGTCACCTTCCTGGTGCTCCTCTCCACGCTCGAGGCGATCAACCCGACGCTGGAGGAGGCGGCGCGCACGCTCGGCGCGAAGGCGACCACCACCTTCCGCACCGTGACATGGCCGCTCCTGCGGCCGGGCCTCGCGGCGGCCTTCCTGCTCGCCTTCATCGAGAGCCTCGCGGACTTCGGCAACCCGATCGTGCTGGGCGGCGGCTACGAGGTGCTGTCGGTCAAGATCTTCTTCGCTGTCGTCGGCGCGCGCTACGACCTCGGCAACGCCGCGACGCTGGCCATGATCCTCCTCGGGCTCACGCTCATCGCGTTCTGGCTCCAGATGCGCTGGATGGGCAAGAAGAGCTACGTCACCGTCACCGGCAAGTCGGACGCGGGGCTGGCCGCGCCGCTGCCGCCGATCCTGAAGATCGCGGTCCTGGCCGTGGTGCTGCCCTGGGTCCTGTTCACCCTGGCGGTCTACGTCATCATCGCGGCGGGCGGTTTCGTCACCGACATCGGCCGCTGGGACCTGACACCGACGCTCGGCCACCTCGTCACCGCCTTCCGCTTCGAGATCGCCGAGACGGGGCTGGAGCTCTACGGCTCGGCCTGGGACTCGATGATCACGACGCTCTGGGTCGCGGGGCTGGCAGCCCCCCTCACCACGATCGTCGGCATCCTGACCGCCTGGCTCGTGGCCCGGCAGGACTTCGCGGGACGCCGCGCCTTCGAGTTCGGCACGATGCTGTCCTTCGCCATCCCTGGCACGGTCGTCGGCGTCTCCTACGTCGCGGCCTTCAACGTGCCGCCGGTGGACATCACCGGAACGGCGGCGATCCTCATCATCTGCTTCGTCTTCCGCAACATGCCGGTGGGGATGCGCGCGGGCCTCGCGGCGCTCGCGCAGATCGACAAGTCGATGGAGGAGGCCTCGCAAACCATGGGCGCGGGCGGCGCCACGACGCTCCGCCGCGTGGTGTTGCCGCTGATCCGGCCGGCGGTCTTCACCGCGCTGGTCTACTCCTTCGTCACGGCGATGACGGCCGTTTCCGCCGTGATCTTCCTCGTCTCGGCGCGGCACAACATGGCGACGGCCTACATCATGGGCCGGGTCGAGGCCGGGGAATACGCGCTGGCCATCGCCTATTCGGCGGTGCTGATGATCGTGATGATCCTCTGCGTGGTGGTGATCCAGGTCCTCGTCGGGACGCGGAAGCTCGGGCGCAGGCAGGAATTGCAGGGGCGCCCCGCAGCGGCGGAGCCCGCGGAATGAGAGACGGGACATGACGGAAACCGCCATCGAGTTCGTCGACGTGGTCAAGCGCTACGGCAGCGCCACGGCGGTGGACCGCATCAGCTTCGCCATCGCCAAGGGCGAGCTCGTGACGT
>NZ_JBQLZP010000671.1:0-9793 GCF_052168335.1 Roseicyclus sp.
CGCCGAATCGCGCCAGGCGAGCGTGCGCGGCGCGGTTTCGTGGACGATCACCGCAAGGCCCTCCGGCAGCCCTTCCGTGCGCAGGGCCGGACGGGTGCCCGGGGTGCCGTCGACCGGCGTTCCGCCCTCGGCGGTGAGCACCTCGAAGCGCGCGATCCGCTCGGCCGCGAAGGACTGGGCCACGCCGTCGAACTCCTCCCCGATGCGGATATCCGCGCTGAGCGCGTCACCCGCCTCGCAGCGGAAGCTCACCGGTTCGATCCAGAATTCGTACGCCGCAGCCTGCACCGCGCCAAGCAGCAGCGCGAGCACCGCGGCGACCGTGATACGCAGCATCCGACGTGTCCTTTCCCGTCCCCGCATCCGTGGTCAGACCAACCGCCTCCGGAGTCAATGGGTTTGGCGTGACGACCTATGGCGTTCCCCCCGGCGCGGGCCTAATGGATTGCGTCAGACCCATATCCGACGGCACTTCGATGATCCGCTTCCTCGCCGAGAACCGCCGCTGGCTCGCCACCGGCATTCTCCTCGCGCTCGGTGCCTGCCTCGGACATACGTGGTTCATCGCGCTCTTCGCCGGCGAGATCCGGGCGGAATACGGCCTCTCCGACGGGCAATGGGGCCTGATCTACACCGCCGCGACGCTGGCCTCGGCGGCGCTTCTGTTCGGGCGCGGCTCCTGGGCCGACACGGTGCCGCTGTCGCGGCTTGCGCCGATGGTCGCGATCGTCTTCGCAGGGGCCGCGGGGCTGATGGCGCTCGGCCAGGCGATCTGGGCGCTCGGGATCGCGGTGTTCCTGCTGCGCTTCTGCGGTCAGGGCATGTTCAGCCACATCCAGCAGACCGCCATGGCGCGCTGGTTCGTCGCCACGCGGGGCCGCGCCATGGCCATCGCCAATCTCGGCTACACGACCGGGCAGGTGCTGCTGCCGCTGCCCGCGGTGCTGGTGATGGGGTGGATCGGCTGGCGCGGGAGCTGGCTGGTGGTCGCGGCGATCCTCGTTCTGGTCATCCTGCCGCTCCTCGTGTGGCTCCTCGCGCAGGACCGCACACCCCAGGGCAGCCAGGGCGGCGTGGCGGGCGCGCCGGGCCTCGGCGGGCGGCACTGGCGCCGGTCGGACGCGCTGCGGCACTGGCTGTTTTGGACGCTTGTGCCGCTGATGCTGACGCCCGGCTACATCGGGACCGTGGTTTTCTTCCACCAGGTCCACATCGCCGAGATCAAGGGCTGGTCGCTGGTCGCGATGGCCCCGGCCTACCCGGCCTGGGCGCTGTCCGAGGTGGCGGCGGCCTTCGCGGCGGGCTGGTTCGCCGACCGCTTCGGGCCCGCGCGGCTCCTGCCGGTCGCGGTGCTGCCGATGGGGCTGGGGATCGCGCTGATCGGCATGGCCGAGACGCCGTTCGCCTGGATCGTCGCCATCGGGCTTATCGGCGTGACGCAGGGCATCGCCAACACCGTCTGGGGAACGCTCCTGCCCGCGACCTACGGCACCGACCACATCGGCTCGGTCCGCGCGGTGGCGAGCGCGGTGCTCGTCGTCTCCACCGCACTCGGGCCGGGGATCGGCGGGGTCATCGTGGATGCGGGCATCCCGGTGCCGCAGCAGGCCTGGACGATGGCGGTCTGGTGCCTGGGGCTGTCGCTGGCGATGGTGCCGGTCGCGCGCCGGGTGCTGCGGTCGCTCTGAGGCGCCATCGGCGGACGCGGGCGCCCCTGGACGCCCGTGCCGGGATCACATCAGCTCGCGCACGTCGGTCAGCCGGCCGGTCACGGCCGCCGCCGCCGCCATCGCGGGGCTCATCAGGTGAGTGCGCCCGCCGCGGCCCTGCCGGCCTTCGAAGTTGCGGTTCGAGGTCGCCGCGCAGCGCTCGCCGGGGCTGAGCTGGTCGGGGTTCATGGCCAGGCACATGGAGCACCCGGCAAGCCGCCACTCGAAGCCCGCCTCGCGGAAGATGTCGGCGAGACCTTCCTCCTCGGCCTGGGCGCGCACGAGGCCCGAGCCCGGCACGACCATCGCGCGTTTCACGGCGATCTTCTTGCCCTTGAGGATCTCGGCCGCTGCCCGAAGGTCCTCGATCCTGCCGTTCGTGCAGGAGCCGATGAAGACCGTGTCGATCTCGATCTCGCGGAGCGGCGTGCCGGGCTGGAGGCCCATGTACTCGAGCGAGCGCTTGGCCGCGTCGACCTTCCCGCCCTTGAAGTCTCCGGGCGCGGGAACCGCGCCGGTGATCGGCAGCACGTCCTCGGGCGAGGTGCCCCAGGTCACGACCGGCGCGATGTCCTCGCCGCGGATCGTCACCACCTTGTCCCAGTGCGCGTCGTCATCGGACTTGAGCGTCTTCCACCAGGCGAGCGCGGCCTCCCACTGCGCGCCCTTCGGCGCATGGGGGCGGCCCCTGACGTACTCGAAGGTCTTCTCGTCGGGCGCGATCAGGCCCGCGCGCGCACCGCCCTCGATGGCCATGTTGCAGACGGTCATCCGCCCCTCCATCGAGAGCGAGCGGATCGCCTCGCCGCAATACTCGATGACGTAGCCGGTGCCGCCCGCTGTGCCGGTCAGACCGATGACGGAGAGCGTGATGTCCTTGGCGGTGACGCCCGGGCCGAGCTGGCCGGTGATCTCCACCTTCATGTTCTTCGACTTCTTCTGGATAAGCGTCTGGGTGGCGAGCACATGCTCGACCTCGGAGGTGCCGATCCCGTGCGCGAGCGCGCCGAAGGCGCCGTGGGTCGCGGTGTGGCTGTCGCCGCAGACCACCGTCATGCCGGGCAGGGTCCAGCCCTGCTCGGGCCCGACGATGTGCACGATGCCCTGCCGGATGTCGCTGACGGGGTAATAGTGGATGCCGAACTCCCGTGCGTTGGTGTCGAGCGCCTCGACCTGGATGCGGCTCTCCTCGTTCATGCCGCCGGACAGCCGGTCGGGCGTCGTCGGCACGTTGTGGTCGGGCACGGCGATCGTCTTCTCGGGCGCGCGGACCTTGCGGCCGGCCATGCGCAGCCCCTCGAAGGCCTGCGGGCTCGTGACCTCGTGGACGAGGTGGCGGTCGATGTAGAGCAGGCTCGTGCCGTCCTCGGCCTCGTGGACGAGGTGGGCGTCCCAGATCTTGTCGTAGAGCGTCTTGCCGGTCATGGGAGGTCTCTCTGATGTTCGGTCGCGTTCGGGAAGGGGATCGGGCTCAGGCGGGCCCGAGGGGCGGCACGGCGCGAAGCCGCCCGTGAAAGCGCCACGGCAGGCGCGCCAGATCCCCGATGTCGAAAACGCCGGTCATTGCGCCCGCATATATCAACGCGGGCGCGCTTGCCAAGAAGGCTCAGAGGTTGCGCGTGGTCGACAGCATCCGCGGGTCGAGCACCAGCTCGATCAGGTGCAGCCCGCCCCGCCGCGCCGCCTCGAACGCTGCGGGCAGTTGCTCCATCGCCGTGATCCGGTGCCCGGTCCCGCCATAGGCCCGTGCGAGCTGCACGTAGTCGGGGTTGAAGAGGTCGGTCCCCGAGACGCGGCCGGGATAGTGCTTCTCCTGGTGCATCCGGATCGTGCCGTAGCGGCCGTTGTTGGCGATCAGCACCACGATGTCCGCGCCGTGCTGGCGGGCGGTCGACAGCTCCTGTATCGTCATCTGGAGGCAGCCGTCGCCGGCGAGGCAGATCACCATGCGCTCGGGGTGGCGCAGCTTGGCCGCGATCGCGGCAGGCAGGCCATAGCCCATGGAGCCCGAGGTGGGCGCAAGCTGCGTGCCGCGCACGCGCCAGCGGTAGTAGCGGTGGAGGAAGGCCGCATAGTTGCCCGCCCCGTTCGTCAGGATCGCGTCGGGCCCGGCATGGTCGCGGAGCCAGAGGATCACCTCCTCCATCTTCACGGCGCCGGGCGTTTCCTGCGGCTCCTGCCAGCGCTCGTATTCGGCGCGGGCCTCGCGCGCGCCACGGTCGGGGCAATCCTCCAACGGCAGCACGTCGAGGAGGCGGCGCAGCACCTTGCCGGGATGCGCGGTCAGCGCCAGCGCCGCCGTATAGACGCGGGAGGCGGCGTCGGGGTCCGGCGTCACCTGAACGATGGCGGGCGGGGCCTCGCGGTCGATGGTCTCGAAGTCCTGTGTCGTGATATCGTTCAGCTCCGCCCCGAGCAGCAGGATCGCGTCGGCCTGCGCCAACCGCCGCCCGAGCGCGGGGTTCTGTCCCACGCCCAGATCGCCCGCGTAGTTCGGGTGGTCGTTGTCCGCGTGGTCCTGCCGCCGGAAGGTCACGGCGAGGGGCACGCCCATGCGGCGGGCAAGCTCGGCCGCGCGCGCGCCGTCCTCCGCGCCCCAGAGCGAACCGCCGAGGAGGATCATGGGCCGCTCGGCCTCGGCCATGATGTCGAGGATGCGCGAGAGCGCACTGTCGTCGATACCGGCCTCGGCGGGCCGGGCGACGGGGGCGCACGGCTCGTCCGCCTCCGCCGACAGCACGTCCTCCGGGAGGGCGAGGACCACGGGGCCGGGCCGCCCGCTCCGCGCCAGCAGGAAGGCGCGGTCGACGTATTCGGCGATGCGGTCCGTGCGCTCGACCTCGGCCACCCATTTCACCAGCGGCCCGAAGAGCGCGCGATAGTTCACCTCCTGGAACACGCCCCGGTCGCGGTGGCGGAGCGGCACCTGGCCGACGAAGACGACCATCGGCGTCGCGTCGTGCATCGCGACGTGCAGGCCCGAACTGGCGTTCGTGGCGCCGGGCCCGCGCGTGACGAAGAGGACGCCGGGACGCCCCGTCAGCTTGGCGTCGGCCTCGGCCATCATGGCGGCGCCGCCCTCCTGCCGGCAGACCACATTCTCGATGTCGTGATCGTAGAGCCCGTCGAGCGCCGCGAGAAAACTCTCGCCCGGAACCGAGAAGACGCGGTCCACCCCGTGCAGCTTCAGCCTGTCCGCAAGGATCCTGCCGCCGTGCCGTCTGGCCATTTCTCCCTCCCGCCTTAGATGCGCCCGGGAACGGTTGTGCTTCGGGGTAATGGTCATGTCCAGCGGAAGGCTCCTCGGGATCTGCGGCTCGCTGAGGGCCGCGTCCTTCAATCGCAAGCTGATGATGGAGGCGGTGCGGCTCTTCGACCCGGCGGAGTTCCGCGACGGAAACCTGCGCCTGCCGCTCTACGACGGCGACCTCGAGACGGAGCACGGCATTCCGCCCGAGGTGCAGGCCCTCGCCGACGAGATCGCGGCGGCCGACGCCGTGGTGATCGCCGGACCCGAATACAACAAGGCGCTGTCGGGCGTCCTCAAGAACGCGCTCGACTGGGTCAGCCGGACGAAGGGCAATCCGTGGCGGGACAAGCCCGTCGCCATCGTCTCGGCCACGGGCGGGCGCGCGGGCGGCGAGCGGACGCAGTTCTCGCTGCGCCTTGCCATGGTGCCGTTCCGCGCGAACGTCCTGCCGGGGCCCGAGGTCCTGGTGGGCCTCGCGTCCGAGCAGTTCGACGCCGAGGGGCGGCTGACGAACGAGCGGAACCTCGCGGCGCTGGAGGAGCTGATGGCGGCTTTGCGCGCGGCGGCGCGGCTCTAGCCGAGGCTCGCTTCCGGGCGGAACTCGGGCGGGATGCGGTCGACGCCGTCGAGGACGAGGTCGGCCATCAGTTCGGCCACCAGCGGCGCCATGCCGAAGCCGATCTTGAAGCCGCCGTTGGCGATGAAGGCGTCGCCGCGCGCCGGGTGGACGCCCAGCATCGGCGCGCGCGAGCGCGTCCGGGGGCGGAGGCCCGCCCACCGCTCGATCACCGGCGCGTCGCCGAGGGCGGGGCAGGCGGCGCGCGCCCGCGCGATCACCTCGTCGAGCTGTCCGTCCGTCGTGGCCGGATCGTCCCAGTCCCGCTCGGAGGTGGAGCCGACGGCCACCGTTCCGTCCATGTGCGGCACGATGTGGAGCCCGTCGGCATAGAGTTGCGGCACCGGCCCGAGGTCACACCCCAGGAGCGCCGCCTGCCCCTTCACGCCCGTCCCCACGGCGCGCCCACGCCCGAGGCGGTTGAGCTCGGCCAGTCCGGCAGCGCCGGTCGCGTGGATATGGGTGCCTCCGCTCCGCGCCTCGGTCGTGATTTCCGCCCCCCGCCGCGCCAGCGCCTCCGTCAGCGCCTTGAGCGCGCGGCGCGGGTGGACCCGTGCGGACAGCGTGTCGCGCACGGCAAGGCCCGTGGGGCTGGCGAGAAGGCCGGGCCAGTCGTCGGTGGACGCGATCTCCCAGGCGTAGCGGCCCTCCCAATGCTCCCGCGCGCTTTCGATGCGCCAGCGGGCGAGCTCCACGGCCGCCGCGTCGGCGAGCGGCTGGAGCCGTCCGAGACGCGCGTATCCGGGATCGAGGCCGGAGGCTTCGGCGACCTCCGCCCAGAACCCCTCGGCCATGTCGAGGCTGCGGAACTGGAGCGCCTTCTTGGTGTTCCAGCTCTCCGGCACATGGGGGGCGAGCGCACCGACGAGGCCGCCCGAGGCGCCGGCGCCCGGACCGTTCGGATCGACGACGCTGACGCGCGCGCCGCGGCGGGCGCAGGCGAAGGCGATGCTCAGCCCGAAGATGCCCGCGCCGTGGACCACGATCTCCATTGCAAGTCCCGGCTCCCCGGAGGAATGTCGCGCCGATGCGACCCTCCCTCCGTGACCTAGTCCAGGACATGCCCGAAAACCAGCGTTCCGAGGCACATCCGCTCGAGTGGCGGGACGGCGTGCCCGTGTCGGGCCGCTTCGACGATCCGTTCTATTCGCTGGAGAACGGCCTTGCCGAAACGCGGCACGTCTTTCTCGCGGGCAACGGCCTGCCCGCGCGGTTCCGCGACGGCTTCGCCATCGGCGAACTCGGGTTCGGCACCGGGCTGAACTTCGTCGCCGCCGCGACCGCATGGCGCGAGGCCGGAATGGCCGGTCGGCTCGACTTCACGAGCTTCGAGGCCTTCCCGCTGTCGCCCGACGACTCGCGCCGGGCGCTTGCCCCATTCCCCGAGGCCGCGCCCTTCCTTAACGTCATCGCGGCGGTGCTGGACGGCGCGCCCGAGGCGGAGGCGGGCGGCGTCACGCTCACGCTCGTGTGCGGCGACGCGCGCGAGACGCTGCCGCGCTGGGCCGGGCGCGCCGACGCATGGTTCCTCGACGGCTTCGCGCCCGCGCGGAACCCCGAACTCTGGGAGGAAGGCCTCCTCCGCGCGGTCGCCGAGCGTACCGCGCCCGGCGGCACCTGCGCCACCTATTCCGCCGCGGGCGCCGTGCGGCGCGGTCTCGAGGCGGCGGGTTTCGCCGTCGCGCGGCTGCCGGGCTACGGACGCAAGCGCCACATGACCGCCGGACGCCTTGCATGACCGAACAGAACGCCCGACTCGGCATCCTGCTGATGATCGCGACCACCTTCGTCTTCGCGTTGCAGGACGGGATCAGCCGCCACCTGGCCGGGGAATACAACGTCCTGATGGTGGTGATGATCCGCTACTGGTTCTTCGCCGCCTTCGTGATCACCGTCGCCGCCCGGAGCCAGGGCGGATTGCGGGCGGCGGCGCGGACCGAGCAGCCGCTCCTCCAGACGACGCGCGGCGTTCTGCTGGCGCTCGAGGTCTGCGTGATGGTGCTGGCCTTCACGCTCCTCGGGCTTGTCGAAAGCCACGCGGTCTTCACCTGCTATCCGCTGCTCGTGGCGGCCCTCTCCGGCCCGATCCTCGGCGAGAAGGTGGGCTGGCGGCGCTGGACGGCGATCGGCGTCGGGTTCCTCGGCGTGCTCATCATCCTTCAACCCGGTTTCCGGGTGTTCGAGCCCGCCGCGCTCATCGCGCTCGCCTCGGCGTTCATGTTCGCGCTCTACGGCCTGCTGACGCGCTATGCCGCGCGCAAGGACAGCGCGGCGACCAGCTTCTTCTGGACGGGGACGGTCGGCGCGGTCGTCATGACGGTCATCGGCATCTGGTTCTGGGAGCCGATGACGCCCCGCGACTGGGGCTGGATGGCGGTGCTCTGCGTCACGGGGGCGCTCGGCCACTGGCTTCTCATCAAGGCCTACGCGGTCGCGGAGGCAAGCGTCGTTCAGCCCTTCGCCTACTTCCAGCTCGTCTTCGCCTCGGCGCTGGGCTTCGTCGTCTTCGACGAGACGCTCGAGACGAACGTCGCCATCGGCGCGGCGCTCGTCGTGGCGGCGGGGCTCTTCACGCTGTGGCGGGCGCGGGTGAAGGCGCAGGCGTCCTAGCGCAGGAGACGTTCGGACAGGCCGATCTCCGGCAGGCGGCCGGTCAGCTGCGCCTCGTAGATCGCGAGGCTCTCGGTCACGCGCATCACGTAGTTCCGCGTCTCGGTGAAGGGCAGCGCCTCGATCCAGTCGACGATGCCCTCGGCGTCCAGCCGCCTCGGGTCGCCGAAGCGCTCGATCCACTCGGCGGCGCGGCGCGGACCCGCGTTGTAGCCGATGGAGACGAGGACGACATTGCCGCCGTAGCGCTCGTTCAGCCCGGCGAGATAGGTGGACCCGAGGAGCAGGTTGTAGTCCGGGTCGGTCCTGAGACGCCCCTCGTCGAAGGCGATCCCGAGCGCCGCGGCCGTGTCGCGGCCCGTGCCGGGCATCACCTGCATCAGGCCGAGCGCGCCCGCATGGCTGACCACGCCCGGGTCGAACTCGGACTCGCGCCGC
This sequence comes from Roseicyclus sp., assembly GCF_052168335.1. GTDB lineage: Bacteria > Pseudomonadota > Alphaproteobacteria > Rhodobacterales > Rhodobacteraceae > Roseibacterium. The sequence goes on from NZ_JBQLZP010000671.1 coordinate 8,624, forward strand.
GCGATCGAGAGGGCGAGCGCGGCGTCCACCGGCAGGTCCGCCTCGGCGAGATCGGCGAGCGGGTAGTAGGCGCGCATGATCTCGTGGCCCGCCTGCGCCGCGCGCTTGGCGATGCCGAGCGCGATGTGCGGATTGCCGATCTCGAGCGCGAAGTCGCCGAGCATCCCCGCCTCCGACCGCGACAGGCTCTCGGTCAGGTGGGTCAGGAACCGCTCGGAGAGGTCCCGCTGTCCCGCCTCGTAGAGCAGGAGCGCGGCGTGGAACACGTCGGAATTGGTGAACGGCGCCTGCATCCAGTCGCCGTAGACCTCGTCGCCGAGGAACGCCGGGTCCATCGGCAGCCCGCCCCGTTCGGCGGCGAGCTGGCCGTAGAAGCTCGACTGGTAGCGCGCGCCGAGCGCGTAGGCCTCGGCCGCCGCTGTCGGGTTGCCCGCCGCCTCGTGCGCCCGGCCCAGCCAGTAGCCCGCGCGGCCCATCGAGATCGGGCTGACGACCGTGTCGCGGAACGCCTCGAAATGGCGCACGGCGGTCTCGTTCCGTCCGAGGCGGAGCGCGCAGTAGCCCGCGATCCACTCGAGCTCGGCGAAGAGGCTCTCGTCGCCGTCGCGCGTCAGGAAATGGTTGGCGGCGTAGTCGTAGCAGGTGCCGAAATCGCCCTCGCGCATCACGTCGCGGGCGAGGTCCGCGCGGCGGTCGGCCCAGGCAAGCGGGCGCCCCAACGCCTCGGCCGAGGTGGAGCGCTCCGCCATCAGCTCGCCCGCCGTGTCCCAGAAGCCCGCGCGGATGCGCCAGGTGAACCGCTCGAAGGCGAGGCCCGGATCGTCGGCGAGGCTGGACGGCACGGCGTCGATCAGCGCGTTGACGCCGGGCTCCTGCGCCCGGAGCGCGAGCCGCGCCTCGGCCAGCGGATGCCACGCCTCGGGCACCAGCGGGAACATGGCGCGCGCGCGTTCCTCCGCCCCCTCCCAGAGCAGGTGGTCGAGGCGGCGGACGTGCAGATCCCCCTCGTTCAGGAGCGAGCCGAACTCGGAGCGGAGCGCGGCGGCCGCCTCGCCCGACATGGTGAGGCCGGTCCAGGCGGCGACCGCGATCTCGCGCGCGGCGCCGGCGTCGCCCCTGGCGGCATGGGCGCGGGCGAGCGCGAGCGCGCCCATCCCCGTCACCGGAGCC
>NZ_JBQLZP010000672.1:0-4031 GCF_052168335.1 Roseicyclus sp.
CGGCCTGCCCATCGCCTGCCAGATCGTCGGGCGGCCCTGGAGCGAGCCGCTGCTCTTGCGCATCGCCGACGCGTTCCAGCGCATCACCGGTTTTCACGAGCGCATCGCCCCGGAGGCCGTTCAATGATCATCGACATCCACACGCACACGCTCTGCCCCGGGGTGAACGATCTGCTGGGCGGGCCGCCGTCGCCCGACCTGATCCCCTACCAGCGCGACATGGCGCCGGAAGGAAAAGCCGTCGATGCGGCGCAGGGCCCGGAGCTGATGCGCAAGTTCAACGACCTCGACACGCGGCTTGCCGCGATGGACGCGATGGGCATCGACTTCCAGATCGTCGCCCCCGCGCCCGGGCAACAGCATTACTGGGCCGAGGCCGAGCTTCTGGCGGCGGTCTCGGCGGTGCAGAACGATCACGTCGCCGCGCTGGTGGCGAAGGCTCCCGGGCGGTTTGCCGGTCTGGGGACGCTGCCGCTCTCCGCTCCGCCGGCCGCGGTTGCCGAGGCGACCCGTGCGGTCGAGGAGCTCGGCCTGCGCGGTTTCCAGATCGACAGCAGGGCAGGGGCGATGGAGCTGTCCGACGCGGCCCTCGACCCGGTATGGAGCAGGCTGTCGCAGCTCGGCGCGGCCCTGGTCATTCACCCGCTCGGGTTCAGCCACGGGCAGCGGTTCGGCGACTTCTTCATGGTCAACACGATCGGCCAGCCGCTGGAGGAGATCATCGCGGCCAACCACATGATCTTCGGCGGCATTCTCGACCGTCACCCGGAGCTGCGGGTCCTGATCGTGCATGGCGGCGGCTACTTCCCGTTCTACCTCGGGCGTCTCGACCATGCGTGGAAGGCGCGGCCCGAGCTGCGCAAGCTGACGTCCCGGCCGCCGTCCGACTACCTGCGCCGCATGTGGTACGACACCTGCGTCTTCGATACCGGCACGCTGGCGCGCCTCCTCGAGCTTGCCGGGCCGGACCGGGTGATGCTGGGCAGCGACTGGCCCTTCGACATGGGCGACACCGACCCCGTGGGCCTTGTGAAGCGGACCGTCACGGAGGCCGCCGCCCTCGAACAGGTCTGCTCCGGCACCGCCAGGCGCTTCTTCGGGATCGAGCCTTGAACGATCCGCTCCGGGGCACGGCAGTCTACAGCGCGGATGTCGCGGCGGAGGATGCGCTCCATGTCGCGTTCCTGCGGTCAGACCATGCGCATGCGGACCTCGTCGGGCTCGACTGCTCCGCCGCACGCGAGGTGCCCGGGGTCGTGGCCGTCCTTGCGGCCGGGGATCTCGGGCCTCTCGGGGATTTCCCCGCGTTTCTCCGCCAGCCCACGGTCGATAACCTTCCGCTGGTCGTGCCGCGCCGTCCCGTTCTCGCCGAAGGCCGGGTGCGCCATGTGGGCGAACTCGTCGCGATGGTGGTCGCCGACAGCCAGGCCGCCGCGGTCGACGGGGTCGAGGCGCTGGTTCCGGAATTCGACGAACGGGTCCCGGTAACGGGCCTCGACGCGGCCGACCTGCCGGACATCCACACGGAGGCCCCGGGGAACACGGCCGCGCGGGTGGCCGTCGGCGATGCGTCGGCCGTGACCTCGGCGCTTGCCCGTGCCCGCCACGTCGTCGAGACCGAGCTCTTTCTGCCGCGGATGTCCCCGGTCCCGCTCGAGCCGCTCTCCGCGGTCGCCGCGCACGACCCCGAGACCGGAATGCTCGACCTCTGGACGCCGCACCAGGGGATCGCCGAACAGCGCCGCGACATCTGCGCGGTCCTCGGGGTTCCGCCCGACTGCGTCCGGGTCCATGCCGATCGCGTGGGTGGCGCCTTCGGTGTGCGCGGCTCGGCCTTTCCCGAGACGATCGCGCTGCTCGCTGCCGCGCGGAAACTCGGACGCACCCTGCGCTGGCAGGGAACCCGGAGCGAGGGCTTCCTCGGTGACTATCATGGCCGCGGCATGCGCCTTTCGGGACGGTTGGCGCTGGACCAAGACCTGCGCTTCACGGCGATCGACGTCCGCATCGAGGCGGATCTCGGCGCCTATGTGCATCCGGTCGGCGCGCATATCTCCGTCAACAATCCGCTGGCCACGCTGACGGGGTGCTACCGGATTCCGGCCGCCGCCGCGGACATCCGGCTCGCCTTCACGAACGCCGTTCCGGTCGGTCCGTTCCGCGGCGCCGGCCGGCCGGAGATCGCGCTCCTCGTCGAGCGGCTGGTCGACGAGGCCGCCGCCGCCACGGGAGCCGATCCGCTGGACCTGCGCGCGCTGAACGCGCTTGCGCCCGTGGACTTCCCCTATGCCACGCCGGTCGGGTTCACCTATGACAGCGGCGATTACCCCGGCCTCGTCGCGCAGGCCCGGCGGGCGTCGAACTGGACTGGCTTCGCCGCGCGTGCCGAGGCGGACGCCCGCCGCGGCCTACTCCGCGGGATCGGGGCCGCCCTCTTCGTCGAGGTGGCCGGCGGGGGCGGCGCGTCGCACGACGCCGTGCGGCTGGAGGTCGACACCTCCGACGGCGCCGCCCGCATCGCCATCGTGACGGCCACCCAGAGCACCGGGCAGGATCACGAGGGCCTCTTCAAGCGTCTCCTCTCGTCGCAGGTCGCCGTTCCCGAGACGGCCATCGTCCTGAAGCAGAGCCAGTCCGCAGAAACGCCGGAGGGCCTCGGCTCCTTCGGGTCGAGGACGACCATCCAGGCGGGCTCCGCGCTGCACGAAGCGGGCAGGGCGCTCGTCGCGCATCTCGTCGCGCTCGAGGCCGCCCGGCGCGATCTGCCGCCCGACGCACTGGCCGCCGACCCGCAGGCGATCCGCGACGCGTCGGGCAAGGTTCTCTGCACCCTCGCCGAAGCGCTCGACCGCGCGGCGCGCGGGGGCGGCTTCCGTGTCACGGGGCGGGCGCCGGTGGTCAACACCTTCCCCTCCGGCTGCCATGTCGCCGAGGTGCGGATCGACCCCGAAACCGGGCGGGTCGAATGCCTCGGCTACTGGGCGGTGGACGATGCGGGCCGCGTCATTTCCCATCATGCGATCGAGGGGCAACTCAGGGGCGGCATCGCGCAAGGGATCGCGGCGGCGTTGATGGACGGGCACCGGTTCGATGCCGCGGGCCAGATCCTGACCGGGACGCTCATGGATTACACATTGCCGAGAGCCGGGGACATGCCGGCGATGCAGGTGCTTGCCCATGACGTGCCGTCCCCCACCAACGCCCTCGGCGTGAAGGGTGCCGGCGAGGCCGGCACGACGGGGGCCCTCGCGGCGACCTGCAATGCCGTCGCGGATGCGCTGCGTCGCGCGGGGGCGCGTCTGCCGGACATGCCGCTGACGTCCGCGGCCATCTGGCAGGCCCTGCAGGCCGATGCCGAAGCCCCGGACGTGCCGGCGGAGTCCCGGCCGGGCCCAGCGTCCTGACCCTCCGACAGGGAAGCGCCGCGACTCGCGCCCGGGGCACGATCCGGGCAGATCGGGCTGGACGTTCCGGGAAAGCCTCTCGACACCCTGTGGAGGCGCGAACTCCGACGGCCACGAAAACCATCCGTCTGACTGGCGATGCCGGGTCCGATCCCGCGGCTCGGACCGGTGCCGTCGACGATGCCAGGGCGCGTCAGGCCGGGGCTTCGGGGCGGGGCGTTCCTCAGGCCGTGTCGTCGGAGTAGATCCGCAGGTACCGTCCGTCGATCTCGATCCCGACGAAGCGCTGGCGGAAGGCCAGGCACAGGCGCTGCGCCAGCGCGACGACGGCCTCGGTCGCGTCGGTGCGGATGCGCGCGACGTAGACCGGCCGGCGTGCGCCTTCGTAAAGCCCGTGCGCCTCCTCGATCACGGCCGAGGGGAAACCCTGCGCGATCAGATCGCAGAAACGTTCGAGCTCCGCCGCGCCGAGCGGCTCCCGCTCGGTATTGGCCAGATAGACGAGGTGGACGGGCTGCCCCGCGGCGCTGTCGAGCCGGGCGACGACGGCAGGCACGTCGAGACCCGGCGCCATCTGCTCGCGAATCAGTCGTTCGGCCGCAGCCGCCTCGGCGTCGAAGCGGGCCT
>NZ_JBQLZP010000673.1:0-8488 GCF_052168335.1 Roseicyclus sp.
GCCGCCCGCCCGAACCCTGGAGCGACCCGCGCCCCGCCCGCCCGAAGCGGCGGCGCAAGGGGCTGATGCGCAAGGTCTTCGAGGAGGCCTTCGACCTCATCGAGGACATCTTCGACTGAGCGCCCCTCACGCCGCGTCACGATGCGGCGAGGCGGGGATGGCAGCGGGCGCTTTCGCTGGCAGGCTGCTCGCCGTCGTCCCCCGAACCGGAGCCACAGCCCCATGCCGTCCCGCCGCACCCTCCTCGGCCTCGCCGCGACCTTCCCCGTCCTCCTCGCCGGTGCCGCGCGCGCGGCCGAGCCGCCCGTCTTCCAGCGCAACGGCCTCGCCATCGGGGGGACCGACCCCGTCGCCTATGCCCGGGACGGCGCGCCGGTGCAGGGCGATCCGGCCCTCGCCATCGAGTGGATGGGCGCCCGCTGGAGCTTCGCGACCGCGGAGAACCGCGACGCCTTCGCGGCGGAGCCTGACCGATATGCCCCGGCCTTCGGCGGCTACTGCGCCTTCGCCGCCTCGCGCGGCTACCTCGCGCCGACGATCCCCGAGGCCTGGTCGATCCACGAGGGCCGGCTGTTCCTCAACGCGAGCCTCCGCGCGCGGGAGTTGTGGCTCGCCGAACTGCCGGGAGTGATCGCGGCGGGCGAGGCCAACTGGCCCGCCATCCTCGGCTGAGATCACATTTTCTTGCGGTCCTCTGAAAATCCGCGCCGCGAGGCCCACATAAGGGTCAGGCGCCGCGGCTCGGAACCCGCGCGCCCATCACTGTCCCTCGTTCCGTGACTGCGCCCGCCGCTTCGTGCGGGCGCTTTTTTTCGTCTCGTTCCCGGCCGCCCGCGCGTGCTAAGGCTCGGCCCATGACGACGACGCCCTCCGACGATCTGCTGCGCCGTATCCTGCGCGAGGCGAAGAGCTTCGCCTGCGTCGGCGTCAGCCCGAACCCCGTCCGCCCCTCGCACTACGTGGCGCGCTACCTCAAGCTCAAGGGCTACCGCGTGGTGCCGGTGAACCCCGGCCACGCGGGCGAGACGCTGTTCGGGGAGACGGTTGTGACGGACCTTTCCGAGATTGCGGGCGGGGTCGACGTGATCGACATCTTCCGCCGCCCCGAGGCGGTGCCGGGCATCGTCGAGCAGGCGCTGGCCATGGTGCCGCGTCCCAAGGTCATCTGGATGCAGATCGGCGTGACCCATCCCGAGGCCGCCGCCCGCGCCGAGGCGGAGGGCCTGACCGTCATCCAGGATCGCTGTCCCAAGATCGAGTATCAGCGCCTCTTCGGCGAACTCCGCATGGGCGGCTTCGCCACCGGCATCATCTCGTCGAAGCTCTGAGCCCCCGGCGGCGGAGGAGCGCCAGCCCGCCGAGCCCGGCCAGAAGCAACGCGCCCGCCGGCGGCAGGGGCATCGCCGCCAGCGGCGGAGGGGGTGTCTGGACCGTCCGCATCGAGAAGGAGTCCAGCGTGACGCCGAAGTCGAAGTCCATGTACCAGAACGTTCCGAGGGCGTTCTGCCAGGTGTCCGCCCAGTCGTTCACGAAACTGTAGGACGTCGGATAGAGGTAAGCGACGGAGTCGGCCGTACTGTAGATGTGAAAGCCTGCGATCGACGTCAGGCCGAACATGCTCCGTTGCAGGAGCGGGTGTGCATCCGCCCGGCACGAGAAGATGAAGAACCCGGAACAGGCGGTGACTCTGTGGGTGCGCCAAGGCTCGTCAAGGCCGGTCGGCGTCAGCGTCAGCGACCCCCTGCCGCTGCGGACGGCCTCGATCCGGTCGAACCCGTCGAGATAGGGGCTGTGGATCGCCACCGCCGGATCGGGCTGGATCGTCATGTACGGATCGTCGGGATCGGCATCGAACGCGTTGGTGTCGCCGAACCTGAAATGGCTGACATGCCCCGTCGCCTCGATCTGGATGGTCGCCGATAGTGCCGGCGCCGACGTCATCCCGATGGACAGGACCAGAAAAAGACCTGCGATAATGCGCATGAGAACCCCCAGTGTGATGCAACCTCCGCGGGAAAAACTGTTAAGGATTCGTTAATTCTGCGGAACCTGTCCTTTCGGGCAGGTCGCGGCCGGGCCGCAATCAAGTGATTGAAATCGAGGGAATATCGCTCGCATTGGGCCTGCGAGAATCTTTACGAATGGTTAACGCGGCGCCGGGCGCCGCGCCCGGGCGCCCGTCAGCGCGGCGCGTCCCGGGACGCCTTTTCCGCGAGACCCGACGCGCCCTCGCGCCGCTCGAGTTCGGCCAGCACGTCCCCGAGCGTGACGTCCCGGGCGGCCAGCATGACGAGGAGGTGGTAGAGAACGTCCGCCGCTTCCGACGTCAGGCGCGCGCGGTCGCCCCTGACCGCCTCGATGATCGCCTCGACGGCCTCCTCGCCGAACTTCTCGGCGCATTTCTCGGGGCCCTTCGAGAGAAGCTTCGCGGTCCACGAGGTCTCGGCGTCCGCGCCCCGGCGGGCCTCGATGGTGGCGGCGAGCCGTTCGAGCGCGGTCATGTCAGCCTCACGGGGATGCCGGCCGCGGCCATGTGCGCCTTGGCCTCGGCGATGGTGTATTCGCCGAAATGGAAGATCGAGGCGGCGAGGACCGCGCTCGCATGGCCCTCGAGCACGCCCTCGACGAGGTGGTCGAGCGTGCCGACGCCGCCGCTCGCGATGACCGGCACGCCGACGGCGTCGGCGATGGCGCGGGTGAGCGGGATGTTGAAGCCCTGCTTCGTGCCGTCGCGGTCCATCGAGGTCAGCAGGATCTCGCCCGCGCCCTTCGCCGTGACCGTCTTCGCGAACTCCACCGCGTCGATGCCGGTCGGGCGGCGGCCGCCATGGGTGAAGATCTCCCACCTGCCGGGCGCGACGGTCTTGGCGTCGATGGCGCAGACGATGCACTGGCTGCCGAAGCGGTCGGCGGCGCGCGCCACCACGTCGGGATCGGCCACGGCGGCGGAGTTGAAGCTGACCTTGTCGGCCCCCGCGAGGAGGAGGTTGCGCACGTCCTCGACCGTGCGCACGCCGCCGCCGATGGTCAGCGGCATGAAGCACTGCTCGGCCGTCCGGGTGGCGAGGTCGTACATCGTGCCCCGGTTCTCGTGCGTGGCGTGGATGTCGAGAAAGCACAGCTCGTCCGCGCCCGCCGCGTCGTAGGCCTGCGCCTGTTCCACCGGGTCGCCCGCATCGCGCAGGTCGACGAAGTTGACGCCCTTGACCACGCGGCCGTCGGCCACGTCGAGGCAGGGAATGATGCGGGTCTTGAGCATGGGCATTGCCTAGACGATTGCGGGGGCGCGGGGAAGGCGGGCGTGGGGTTGCGTATTTCAGGAAAGATGAAGGCTCAGGCCAGCGCCGCGAGCGCCTCGCGGAGGTCGAGCGCCCCGTCGTAGAGCGCGCGGCCCGAGATCGCGCCCGCCACGACGCCGGTGTCGCGCAGGCGCACGAGGTCGGCGAGGGAGGAGACGCCGCCGCTCGCGATGACGGGGATCGCGGTGGCGCGGGCGAGCGCGGCCGTGGCCGCCACGTTCGGGCCGCCCATGGCGCCGTCGCGGTCGATGTCGGTGTAGATGATGGCCGCGACGCCCGCATCCTCGAAGGCGCGGGCGAGGTCGGTGGCGGAGAGGTCGGTCTGCTCGGCCCAGCCCTTGGTCGCGACGCGGCCGCCGCGCGCGTCGAGCCCGACGGCGACCTGCCCGGGGAAGGCGCGCGCCGCCGCGCGCACGAGGTCCGGGTTCTCGACGGCGACCGTGCCGAGGATCACGCGCGCGATGCCCTTGCCCAGCCAGGTCTCGATCGTCGCCATCGTGCGGATACCGCCGCCGAGCTGCGCGGGAACGGAGGTGGCGGCGAGGATCGCCTCGACCGCGGACCCGTTCACGGGTTCGCCCGCGAAGGCGCCGTTGAGGTCGACGAGGTGGAGCCATTCGCAGCCCGCCTCCTCGAAGGCGCGGGCCTGCGCGGCGGGGTCGGCGTTGAAGACGGTCGCCTTCTCCATCTCGCCGCGCAGGAGCCGCACGGCCTGGCCGTCCTTGAGGTCGATGGCGGGGTAGAGGATCATGGGCCGGCCCTTCTGCGGAATGCCCGCCGCTTCTGGCGCAGGCGGGGGGCGGAGGCAAGTCCGGCCGATGGCGGCGCGCCCGGGGGTGCACCGGGGGCGTTCCGGGGGCGCCCCGGGGGAGCCACGGGGGAGCCACGGGGGAGCAACGTCATGCTGGACAGGGGCGGGGGGCGTTCGGCACTCTCCGCGCATCGGTTCTTGGGAGGAGATCGGAACCCATGCGGAAATACCTTCTCGGCGCGGCCGTGCTGATGGCGATGGCGGGCGCGGCCTCGGCCGACGCGCTTCTCGGCGACTGGCGCACGGCGCCCGACGACAACGGCAATACCGGCATCATCCGGATCGTGCAGTGCGGCACCTCGCTCTGCGGGACGCTGGTGCAGGCCTTCGACGCCTCGGGCAACCCGATGCAGACGGAGAACGTGGGCCGCCAGCTCATCTGGGACACCAACCCGACGACGGATGCGGGCGAGTATCGCGGGATGCTCCATTCGCCCGACCGGGGACGCGACTACCGCTCGCGCCTGAGCCTGTCGGGCGACGCGCTGACGGTCTCGGGCTGCGTCATGGGCGGCGCGATCTGCCGCGAGGGCGGCACCTGGCAGCGGGTGAACTGAGGCCGGCCCCCGTCCGGGGGCGCCAGGCCCCGAATGCGCCCCGTCAGGGGCGCGAGGCCCGGAATGCTCCCCGTCAGGGGCGCCAGCCGAGAAAGTTCGCGATCAGGCGGAGGCCGGCGCGCTGGCTCTTCTCGGGGTGGAACTGGGTGCCGACGACGTTGCCGCGCGCGACGATCGCCGTCACCGGCCCGCCGTAATCCACATGCGCGAGCAGGTCGCCGGGTTCGGCGACCTGCATCGCGTAGGAATGCACGAAATAGGCGTGGTCGCCCGTGGCGATCCCGTCGAGCACGGGGTGGGCGCGGTCGATCACGAGGTCGTTCCAGCCCATGTGCGGCACCTTGAGCGCGGGGTCGGCGGGCGCGATGCGCCTGACCTCGCCCGGCACCCAGCCGAAGCCCTCGACATCCTCGTATTCGCGGCCCCAGGTCGCGAGCATCTGCATGCCCACGCAGATGCCGAGGAAGGGCACGCCGCGCACCTCCACCGCCTCGATCAGCGCCGCTTCCAGCCCGTCGAAGCCGCGCAGCCCCCGCCGGCAGGCCGGGAAGGCGCCGTCGCCGGGCAGGACGACGCGGCTGGCGCGGGCCACCGCCTCGGGGTCCGAGGTGACGATCACGGGCTCGGCGCCCGTCTCGGCGGCCATCCGCTGGAAGGCCTTCTCGGCGGAGTGCAGGTTCCCCGAGTCGTAGTCGACGAGGACGGTGGTCATGGACTCAGAGCGTGCCCTTGGTGGAGGGGATCGCGTCGGCGCGGCGGGGATCGGGCTCCACCGCCTCGCGCAGGCTGCGCGCCACCGCCTTGAAGGCGGCCTCGGCGATGTGGTGGCTGTTGATCCCGGCGAGCTTCGTGACGTGCAGCGTCAGACCCGAATGGGTCGAGAGCGCCTGGAAGAACTCGCGCACCAGCTCGGTGTCGAATGTGCCGACCTTCGCGGTGGGGAAGTCCACGTCCCAGACCAGATAGGGCCGCCCCGAGAGGTCGAGCGCCGCGCGCACCAGCGCGTCGTCCATCGCGAGGTGGAAGGCGCCGTAGCGGCGGATGCCGCGCTTGTCGCCGAGGGCGGCCGACAGCGCCTGGCCGAGCGCGATGCCCACGTCCTCGACGCTGTGGTGGTCGTCGATGTGCAGATCGCCCGTGCAGCGCACGCTGAGGTCGATCAGCGCGTGGCGGGCGAGCTGGTCGAGCATGTGGTCGAAGAAGCCCACGCCCGTCGCGTTGTCGTAGGCGCCCGTGCCGTCGAGGTTCACCTCGACGGAGATGTCGGTCTCCGCGGTCTTGCGGGCGATCTTCGCGCTGCGCATGGTCACTCTCCGGTTGCGGCGGGCCGCTTATAGGGCGGGGGCCGCGGCTTGGAAAGCGTCAGAGGTCGAGGAGGTCGAAATAGGCTTCGGCCACGTCGTCCCAGCGGTAGCGGCGCGCGGCGACGGTGGCGAGCGCGGCGCCCATGCGCGCGGCCTCTCGCGGGGCGGCGGCGAGGCGGGCGACCCCGGCGGCGAGAGACGCCTCGCCGGTGAAGGGTGCGGCTGCGCCCCCGGTCGTGGCACGATTGTAGGCGCAGTCCCAGGCGAGGATCGGGACGCCGAAGCCCATCATCTCGACCAGCGCGGGGTTGGTGCCGCCGGCGGAATGGCCGTGGACATAGAGCCACGCGCCCTCGCGGATGGCGCGGAGGCGGGCCGGGTCGTACTCCGCCTCGACGAGATGGAGGTGCGGGGCGCCGTGCCAGCGCGCGCGCAGCGCGCGGCCGTGGCGGGTGCCGGACCAGTTCGACACCATGACGAGGGGCTGGCGCAGCCGGCGGGCGAAGGTCGCGAGGATGGTCTCGAGGTTGTTCTCGGGTTCGGCGCGGGCCACGGCGAGGGCGTAGCGGGCCGGAAGCCGGAGGTCGCCGATGCAGGCGGGAGGAACGGCGCGGGCATGGTCGCCGCCATAGGCGATGACGCGGGGGCGGCGGCCGTGGCGCGCCTCGACCTCGGCGGCGAGCGCGGCGTTGTCGGCCACGACGGCGTCGGCGGCGGCGATGGCGCGCGCCTCCGACCAGGCGAGGACGCGGCGCGCGGTGCCGCCCCACTTGGCGCGAGCGGCCTCCCTCCCGTCGACGTTGACGACGAGGCGCCGCCCGGTCAGCGGCCGGAGCGCGGCGAGCGGCCCGCCGCCCGAGACCCCGAGGAGGAGGAGACTGTCCGCGCCGCCGGGCGCGGCCACCTCGGCCAGCGCGGAGAGCCCGTCATAGGCGATGGAGGCGGCGCCGTTGGCCGACAGCGGCAGGTAGCGCAGGCGCGCGCCGTGATGCGTGGCCGGACGCAGGGGCCCCGCGCTCGGCCCGCTGCACCAGACGGTCAGCCGGTCGGCGATGCCGCGCGCCGCAGCGGCGCGGACGAGCTGGTCGGCCAGCGTCTCGAAGCCGCCGTAACGGGCGGGCAGGCCGACGGTGCCGAGGATGGCGGCGCGCCGACCCCGGAACCTGCGGCGCGAGAGGGCGGGCGCCGAAAGCGCGGCGTCGTAGCCGGAGCCGTCGGGGGGCGGGCTCATCCCCGCCGCCTTCCGCGCCGCGCGTGCCGATGGTCCTGCATCGCAATTCCCCGTCCGTATTGGATCGGGGGGCAGAGTGGGGCCACATGCTTGAGAAAGGATGAAGGCGGCCGGACGGGCGGCGGAGGCGGGCGCCGGAAACGGAAAGGGCCGCCCGATAGCGACCCTTCCGGCGGACCCCCGTGCGCGGTCCGGAATTACTGGAGCGGGTGATGAGATTCGAACTCACGACCCTTACCTTGGCAAGGTAATGCTCTACCCCTGAGCTACACCCGCTCGCTTCGTAGGGCCGTCTTCTAGGGCCGCCCGCCACCGGCTGCAAGAGAAAATTTCGCCCCTTTCCGCCCGTCACCGGGCGCCTCAGCTCGTCGTGATGTTCACGTCGTCGATGGCGAAGAATTCCTCCGAAATCGGCTGGCCGGTGCCCGATCCGACGCCGAAGGTCAGCGTGTCGCCGGGGTTCGAGACGGTGATCGTGTAGGTGGCGCGGCTGTCGGCGCCGTGGCTGCCCGCGCCGACGTGGCTGTTGTTGTACTGTTGTGTCACCGCGACCGTCACGCCGGGGGCGCCGAGGTCCGTCGTGGTGATGTTGCCGTGGTTGTCGGCATAGAGCGCGACGGGCTGGCCGTTGATGAAGATCGTGGCCGCCTCGCCGCTGAGGTCGTCGATGCCGAGCATGTCGAAGCTGATCGTGGCCGAGGACGCCCCCGGCGGCACGGCGAGGGAGAGCGTCGCAAGCTCGCCCGGGCCGAGTTGCAGCACCTCTCCGAAGCCCGCGAGGTTGGCGACCGTGCCGCCCACCCAGTCGCCGAGGCCGCCCGAGAAGTCCGTCGACAGGAGCGAGCCCACCTGCGCGAAGGTGGTGCGGATGGAGATGCCCGAAATCGTGTTCCCGGTCTCGGAGCTCAGCGCCTCGACCCCGCTCGAGACCATCGCGACGGTGGCCATGCCGAGGCCGGCGATCCCGGCCGTGATCACGACCCAGTCGACCGTCACCGCCCCGTCTTCGCGCGCCAGATACTGTCGGAACACGACCAGCACTCCCAAAAAACGATGGGGACAGGGTTTCAGCCGATTTTGACCAAGTCGTGGCAGGAACGGCGCGGGAACGGGGCCGCGCCGCTTTCCTGTCGGTTTTTCGGCGCTTTCCCGCTCTCAGCGCGCCTCGGCCGAGAAGTTGTCGACGCCGAACCACTCGTCGTTGATCGGCTGGTCCGTGTTGGAGGCGATCCCGAGGGTCACGCTGTTGCCCGGGTTCTGGACGGTGATGCTGACGGTGGTGACGG
>NZ_JBQLZP010000674.1:0-1066 GCF_052168335.1 Roseicyclus sp.
CCGCGATCGAAATGCCTCCGGCAGACGAGGTCCGCCTCCGAGGCGAGCGGCAGGACGCCGACGTCGGGGCCGTGGCCGTAGGCGGCGGCGAGTTCCACGCGCCAGGAGATGCCCAGCCGCACGCTCGTCAGCATCGCCTCGAGCTGTGTCGGCGCGGGGCAGTCGAGCGCCTCGGCCGCGATGCGCAGGTAGGTGCGGGCGGCGCGGTCGGCCTCGGCCGGCGTGCCGGCTTCGGCGGGCGCGGCATGGCCGAGATCCCGCAGGATGTCCGCGCGGACCTCCTCGAGCCCCGCGCAGTAGATCGCGGGCTGCCAGACGGGCTGGGAGGCCGTGGCGGGCAGGGCGGACAGACCTCCGAGCAGGGCCGCCGCAATCTTCGTACGAAGATTGCGGCGGGTGCGAATTTTCGTACGAAAATTCGGCATCAGTCCTTCAGGCTCTCTTCGCGCAGCCCGTCGGCCAGCAGGTTCAGCCCCAGGACGAGGCTCATCAGCGCCAGAGCGGGCGGCAGGGCGGGGTGCGGGTAGATGGTCAGGAGCCTCCGCCCCTCGTTGATGGTGGAACCCCAGTCCGGGCTTTCGGGGCTGACGCCGAGGCCGAAGAAGCCGAGCGTTCCGAGAAGGATCGTCGTGTAGCCGATCCGCAGGCAGAAATCGACGATGAGCGGCCCGCGCGCGTTCGGCAGGATCTCCCACAGCATGATGTACCAGGGGCCCTCGCCGCGGGTCTGTCCCGCCGCCACGTAGTCCCGCGTCTTGATGTCGAGGACAATCCCCCGGACGATCCGGAAGACGGTGGGCGAGTTCACGAACACGACCGAGACGAAGACGATCAGGATGTTGCCCGGCATCGAGATGACGCCGAGTGGGTCGGCGTCGAAGGCGAGACCGGCATAGAGCCAGAGACCGACGACGAGGCTGACGCCGATGAAGAGCAGGCGCTTCGCGGGCTGCATGTGGTAGCGCGAGTTCCACAGGATCACGAGGAACACGATCGGGAAGAGGAACAGGATCGCCGCCATGTAGGTCGGGATGCCGGCGGCCACGATCTCGGGCGTGACGAGGAG